>JBLHKG010000076.1:0-7490 GCA_047619835.1 Alphaproteobacteria bacterium | reverse complement strand
CCTCCAGTCATAGCGGGCGCGCGCCTGCGCGCTCTGGTTTCACGAGCGTAGAAGGTAATTACCCCACCGCCCAAACCTGCGCAACGGGGGATGAGCGTTCATTATGCGCAAAGCGCCCGAAAAGACACGAAGGTCCCGATCAAGATCGGACTTTATTCAGGGCTTCATTCCGCATTTGCGCTCTGACATACTCGGTTGACCAACTAGCCAGCGAAACGAAACAGCCTATGGAACCGCTCAGCATCGACGAACTCGCAAGCCGTATCCCGGACGGTTGCCTGCTTGCCATCCCCAAGGACGAGGGTGGAGTCGCCATGGCGGCGACCCGCGCGCTGATAAGGCGGGGAGCCCGCGATCTCCGCCTGCTTTGCGTTCCAACCAGCGGTCTTCAGGCAGATCTGCTGATTGGAGCTGGCTGCGCCGCCAGCATCGAATGCGGCGCCGTGACGCTCGACGAACACGGATTGGCTCCCCGCTTCCGCACCGCCGCCGAAACCGGAACGATCAAGATCATCGATTCAACCTGCCCCGCGATCTATGCGGCGTTGCAGGCTGGCGAAAAAGGCAGCCCCTTCGCAGCGCTGCGCGGCGTGATCGGAAGCGACGTTGCCCGTAACCGCGATGACTGGAAAGTAATCGACAACCCGTTCTCCGAATCCAGCGACCCCGTCCTTCTTGTCCCTGCCATCCGCCCCGACATCGCCCTGTTTCATGCCCGGCTCGCCGACCGGCACGGCAATGTCTGGATCGGGAACAAGCGCGAGGTCATCATCATGGCGCACGCGGCCAAGCGTACGCTGGCAACATACGAAGAATTCTTCGAAGGTGATTTGGCGGCTGATGCAAGCTACGCCGCCGGCACGGTCGCCGCGTTGTATCTCGACGGCATCGCGCCGGCCCAACAGGGCGCATGGCCCCTTGCCTTTGCCCATTTCTATGATGCCGATAACGCGCACCTTTCTGCATACGCCAAAGCCGCCCGGACCGATGAAGGGTTTGACCGCTATCTCGCGGAGTATGTGTTTAAGCAGCCGGCCGTCGCCTGATGGCGGACGGCACACCAGAAACCACCCCGACAGAATTCCTTATTTGCCTGCTCGCCCGAACTATCGGCGACGCGGCATCCGTTGCGGCCGGCGCCGCATCTCCCATCCCGGGAGCAGCAGCCCTGCTGGCCCAGGCGCGATCACGTGGCCGGACAAAAGCGATGATCCTGGGATCAACCACGCATGGGCCCTTCAATGACGGCGGACCGGAATTGTTCGACCGGGCAGCCCAGGGGCGAATCGACGTGTTCTTTTTGAGCGGTGGGCAGATCGACGGCAATGCCAACATCAATCTGGTCGGTACGGGAGACTATCCGAATTCGACGATGCGGTTTCCGGGCAGCTTTGGCGCTCCGTATCTATATTTTTTGATCCCTCGGATAATTTTGTTCCGCGAAGAGCACAGCCGGCGCGTTCTCGTTCCTACGGTCGATTTTATCAGTGCCCCTGGAACCAGCGACGAAGCAATTCATCGACCGGGGGGGCCCGCCGCCCTGATTACCGGGATCGCAATGTTCGATTTCGACCGGATAACAGCGAGGTTCCGTCTAACGAGTACCCACCCGGGCTATTCATTGAAGGATATTCAGGCAAATACCGGGTTCGCGTTCGATTGTGCGGGTGAAATCCGGTCTACCGCACCGCCGGATCGCGAATCTCTGGAGTTGCTGCGGGGCCCGGTTCGAGAACAGGTCACCGAGATTTATCCTGCTTTTGCCGCCGATCGATTATCCAGCTGAAAGTAAGGATCTATCGCTTCGCTTTTTCCTCACCTGACAGGAGGCGTTGCTTCTTCCGCTCAAGCGCTGCCGAAAGATTATCCAGACCGCCATCGATCAGCAGGCGACGAAATTCATTCATCTTGACCTTCACCTCGCTGATGCCGTTGGCGATGATGACATCGATGACCCACCAGCGGCCCCGAATGCTTGCCGTCACGAAAGTCACGAAAGTGGATTCTCCATCTCCGTCAAAAATTTCGGAATCGACCAGCACAATTTTTCCACCGGTTGGGCGGGATCTGACCGTTCGAAAGGTTTCTCCGTTATAGCTGTCAAAGAGCCCGGCAAGCAGCGCCGTATGCATTTCACCGAAAGCCTTTACCGCGCGTTTGCGCTGCTCCTTGGAGCCTTTGCGCCAGAATGTTCCGGAGGCGGTGGCCGTCATCAGCGTCATCTGAATGTCGCGCGTGAGGACGGGCAAAAGCTGTCGATACCGCCCCTCGACGCCCAGCTTCTTCGCCTGCTTCAAAACGTCAAACACGCCGGACTGAAGTCGCTCGACCACACTCTTTGCCGCGTGACCATCATCCGCTTGCGCCGCGGTCTCAGCAAAGAAAGTGAGTACCAGCAAAAAACTGGCTACCACGCGAATCATCGACGCCCCCCCCTTGCTTCAACCTGACGGCCTGCGAGGCCGGTTGACCAAGCATAACGACGCGGTTCCCGCCCATCAACTCGATCAGCATTTATTCGAATTTTCTTCAGCCACGCAAGCCTGAGTATCCCGTTAACATTAAATATTTATTGCCGTAGAAACAGTTGTGATCAACGTGCAGTCGTTCTAGGCTTACCCATGCCATCAGAACGCGTAAGACTAAAGGATATTGCACAACAGGTAGGTGTCCACCCATCTACTGTTTCGCGCTCCCTTAATCCGGCAACGCGCGACATGGTCTCTCCGGAAGTGGTGGAAAAGGTAACCGCAACCGCGAAAGCATTGGGATACCGGCCCAATCCGCTGGCCCGCGGTCTAAAGACCCGGACCTCAGGAAATATCGGCGTTTTTGTTCCTGATCTTACCAACCCCTTATTTCCTGAGATTGTTCGCGGCGCCGAAGCGGTACTCCTCAAGGCCGGTTTAACGCCGATTCTAGCGAATACCAAAAACGACCATGACCGAAAACTGATGCTGGTCGATCATCTCCTGCAACGACAGATTGATGGAATTATCATCATTACTGCGGTCAAAAATGACCCGATCATCGCCGCGTGCCGGGAGAATGATATTCCGGTAGTCGTTTCGGATCGGGGTATCGGGGAAACCGAGGTGCCAGGCCTAATCATTGACGACCAGTTCGGTATGCGTTCAGTAGTCGCACATCTGGTACAACTGGGCCACCGCAAGATGGCCCTCATTTCCGGTCCCCAGCACCTTTCTACATCTGTTAGTCGTCATACTGCGGCGCTCCGGGCAATGCATGAACACGACATCGAAGTCGATCCCGACTTGATTACCTTTGGTAAGGATTTCAGCACTGATTCCGGGCGGCACGCATGCAGGATACTGCTCGATCAGGGGAAAGCATTTACCGCATTCATTACGGTAAACGACCATTACGCAATGGGCGTAAATGCCGAACTATATGATCGAAACCTGCAATGCCCGGCCGAATTTTCGGTTTCCGGCTATAACGGCATTCGACAGGCGAAATGGCTCAAGCCCTCAATCACAACAGTAGAATTGCCTAAATGGGAAATGGGTATGAGAATGGCTGAAATCATGCTCCAGCGGCTGAAGGACCCTGGCGCCGAAATCGAAAGGGTCGTCATCCGTCCGACCCTGATCGAACGGCAATCGACGGCGTCCGTACGCAAAAGCTGACGGCACCGCTGCGGCGCACGGAAAGATCAATGCCTTGTCCTTGAAACGGCAATGCACTACCTTTTTTTGATGGTAGTGCACAGAGTTACCTTACGCGACATAGCCAATCAGGTTGGGGTACATACCTCAACTGTGTCGCGCGTTCTGAATTCGGGCCAGAGAAGCAAGGTTTCGAACAACCTCGCGGAACGCGTAGCCGCTGTGGCGAAAGAGCTCGGTTATCGCCCCAATCCGCTTGCCTATGGACTGAAAACCAATCGGACCGGTAGTATCGGCGTCGTGGTACCGGATATTTCCAATTCGGTTTTCCCGGAAACCGTTCAGGGAATTGAGGACGTACTGATCGATGCCGGCTACATGCCGTTCCTCGCCAACACCGACCACGACGCTGAGCGCGAACGGACCATCGTCGAAAACATGCGAGACCAACATGTCGATGGCCTGATCATCGCGTCGGGGTCTCCTCATGTCGCCGTCCTGATGGCCTGCAAAGAAGATGGGGTGCCGCTGGTGCTCATTCACCGAACCTGGGATGATCCTGAAATACCCTCGGTTTCTTATGCCGAAAGTCTCGGCGCCCGCCTAATGATCAACCATCTGGTCGGTCTTGGTCATCGGGATATCGCCTATATTGCGGGCCCTCTGTTTTCCTCCGCGGGCCGGGACCGATATTTCGGAACAAAGGAAGCACTCAAACTGCACGAAATTCCGCCGGACGAGCGACTTTTCGCTTTTGCCGATTCGATTACGGAAGAGGAAGGGGTACGCTGCTGCAGGGAATTGCTCTCTAATCACAAGCCATTTACCGCACTGGTGACCGCGCACGATAATCTTACCGCCGGCTGCCTCGGTGTTCTCGCTGAAAACGGGATTGTCGTCCCGCATGACATCTCCCTCGCAGGATATGGCGATACGACCTATGCCGCCATAATGACGCCGTCGCTAACCTCGATCCATGTCCCGTATTACGATGGAGGGGTTGAAGCGGCGCGCCTCCTGATCAATCGAATTGAAAATCCGACCGATGAGGTTCGACAGATCAGAATCAGCCCGAGGCTCATCGCCCGCAAATCCACAGCTCCCCCACCCGCGCTGGTATAAGCGCGCCACAAAGCTGTTGATCTTCGATCTTTTCAGAACCCTTAAAATTAGAATAATCTTTATTTTTCAATTACCTACAGTTTAATCATCGACATCTGTATAGCTGCGGTCAGGTTGACATCAATCCTTGGCGAATCTATACAACGCAGTCGAACGATTAGCCTATTACGCTCATCGGATAGCCTGCATCGCCCGACAAGCTGACATTTTGGATCTGGGCAATCTCTTCGAAGGGACTCTAAATGGCCGAAGGTAGCAACGAAACAACAACCGCCGAAGTCGGTCTCGGGCATAACCAGCCCGAAGTCGTATGGGATCGCTGGGTCAAGAAGCGGACCTTCGTCCGCGCGCTTGAAGGCACCTACGGAGAAATGCAACAGGGGCTGTATGAAAAGCAGCGGGTCTACAGCGTCCATGACTTCAAATGGAACGGTGGCCCCCAGTTCTACGACAAGCCAATGATCAACCCGCAGGCGATGGACATTGCACAGTCAATCGAGACCCACCTGGGCTCGTTCTCCCCCGGCGGCTACGGCCAGAAACATGGTCATATGAACAGCGCGGTATTTTATATCCTGCGCGGTCAGGGATATGACGTTCATGACGGCGAACGGCTCGATTCCGAGGCCGGTGACGTGATGATCGTCGAAAACGGTTGTGTACATCAACATTTCAACAGTAGCCCGGACGAGGAATACATCGTTCTCGTCATGAAGGCGAAACCGCTGTTCCTGTTTATGCACATGGTTTTCCAGAAAAATGTGAAAATGCCGCCATCGGATGTGGCTCCTGGCCAGGAAGACTACACGCCGCCAACTGACTACTAGGGCGGGCTTCCAGTACAATAAACGCCGGCTACACGACGGCACAGCGCGGCGGCACAGCGCGGCGATCAATCAAGGAGAGAATATTTTGGACGAAGGCGAAGTAATCGTAAAAGGCGATAACGTCTGTAATTTTTATTCGGAAAACCTTGCTGAGACGGCAGCCTATGTTGAGGACTATTACCAGAACCGCCTCAAGGTCGTTAAAGCCAAGGACATGCCGTTTGAGAACTCGCCGCAAGGGCTTCTCAAACACATGGTCCACGAAAAAATGGACACGGTAGAGAATTGCGTCGACATCTACATGCAGTTCATCCCGGGTGGCATGGCTTCGGGCAAGCACCGTCACCTGGCAGAAGAAGTTTTCTTCGTCGCCGAAGGCGAAGGCTATGACCTTCATTGGGATGTCAATTTCTCGGTCGATGTGGATTTCACCTGGTCCTGGGAAAAAGAGCCCAAGAAATTCGAATGGAAACGCGGCGATTTCGTCTATATCCCGCCCTATGTCGAACACCGGCATTTCAACAAGAGTGACAGCAACCCGGCACGCATCATCGTGGTCCATAATCGCATTCTCAAGGCGATGGGCGCCGCTTGGTATGAGCAGCTTGAGCCCTATGAAGGCTACACCCCCGATGAAGACCCGATCGAACTTCTTGAGAAATACGGAATCCGCTGATCCGCACGGTCGGCTCAATTCCGTTTAATAGTTCAAAACGCCGGGACCTCAGAGGTACCCGGCGTTTTTTTTCGGACTCCTCATCCGAATAATTCCTAAAGGGAGACAAAATGACCCTGATCCTGTCGAATGATGACGTTAGAGCCGTTCTGACGGTTCCTGAGTGCATGGATGTACTTGAAGATGCCTATCGTGACCTACATTCCGGCGCCGCTATCACGCGCCGGCGCTCCGATTGCCTGACGCCCACAAGCCGCGAAGATGCCATCTATGGCTTCAAAACCATGGACGGGGTCGTTCCGAGCCAGGGCGTGGCGGCCGTCAGGCTGAATTCAGACATCGTCACCTGGCCCCGCGTCGAAGGGACTCTCCGCCGGGTCAAAGTTCCCGCCGCCCCCAATAATCGCTGGGTCGGACTGATCCTGCTGTTCAGCACGGAAAATGGCGAGCCCCTGGCAATCATGCCCGATGGCGTCGTCCAGCGTACGCGCGTGGGAGCGACAAACGGCCTCGGCGTCAAATACATGGCGCGCAAGGATGCCAAAACAATCGGTATTCTCGGATCGGGCTGGCAGGCCGTGACCCAGCTGCAAGCGGCATGCGCGGTGCGGGATATCCAAAACATCAAGGTCTTCAGCCCCAACCAGGGGCATCGAGTGACCTTCGCACAGGAAATGAACGATCTCCTCGGGTGCGAAGTCTCACCGGTGAATTCGGTCGAGAACTGCGTCGCCGATGTCGACATCGTCATGTGTGGATCAAACAGCATTGAGGCCATTTTCTTTGAAAGATGGCTTCGTCCGGGTCTACATGTCAGCTCCATCAAGATGCCTGAAATCGAGGAAGCCGTGCTCCACAAGGCGGATGTCGTTGCGCTCCACTATGGCCAGCGGCGTCCCGACACCGTCCTTGCTACCGGCGTCAATCCACCCGACCGGAGATCTGGTACAGGCTGGGCGGTGAATGAAGAGTTCGATTTCGACTCCTGTCCGAAACTCCCTGAGTTCATCGCCGGCGAAAAAATAGGCCGGACAGATGATTCCCAATCCACGTGTTTTATCAATGACATGGGGCTTGGTCTTCAGTTTGCATCTGCGGCAGGTCTGGCCTATCGCAAAGCCAAGGCAGCCGGGTTGGGCAATGAGCTGCCAACCGACTGGTTCACCGAAGACGTACATCCCTAACGCCGTTGGCCTCAGGTGCCCCTTTTAAGACTACTCATAACCGTATTAAACT
>JBLHKG010000075.1:0-7511 GCA_047619835.1 Alphaproteobacteria bacterium | reverse complement strand
ACCAGGTATCCAACGAAGAGCCGCCAGCAATCCTACTGGATGCACCCGCTACATTCTGGCTGGTGGCTTTCGGGCTCGCCGGGATTCTCGTCAGTCGGAGGCCAGTTTCAACACATCGTCTTTCACACCTGAGAAAAATCCCGGTTGTCCTCTTCCCGAGGTTTGAAAAATCTCCTTTTTATTTCTAACCAATTCCTCACCGACTGCCCTTGGAAATCGGTAAAAACCGCCTATGCTTGGCCGACAGAAACCACCCGCCGACAAACAGGAAAGCACGGAGAAAATAATGGCAACGATAGACGCCGACGCACATGTTCTGGAATCGCCCCAAACGTGGGAATGCATGGATGCCGAGTTCAAGCGACACACCCCGATGGTGGTGACCCAGCAAACCGGCGAAACCTCTTATGGCAGCAGCGGCAACGTGCTTCGCGAATTTTGGGTGGTCGACGGCCGCATTCACAACAAACAGTTCAATGTCGGACTCGATACCTCAGCCGAATCCCGCGAGATGTCCGATGTCCAGGCGCGGCTGGATCACATGAAGGAGTTGCAGATCGACGTACAGGTGCTGTTTCCGACCCTGTTCCTGCGCCCCCTCACGACCAACCCGGAAATCGATTACGCGCTGTGCAAGGGCTACAATCGCTGGCTGGCCCAGCTCAACAGGGCCGCGCCCGAAGAGCTTCGCTGGGTCGTCTGCCCACCCCTGCTTTCAATGGATCGCGTCCGGGAGGAGCTGAAATTCGGCAAGGATAACGGCGCGTGCGGCATCTTCATCCGCGCGATGGAGGCCGACCGGATGGCGTCCGATCCCTATTTTTTCCCGCTCTATGAAATGGCCGCCGAATTCGACATGCCTATTACGCTGCATTCCGGCGTCGCCAGCTTTACTATTCACGAGGCCTACCGCACCGATCCCGGTTTCAACCGGTTCAAACTCACCGGCGTCGGCACCTTCCACGATTTGCTGTGGAACGGCATTCCGCAGAAATTTCCCAAGGTCCGCTGGGGCTTCGTCGAGCTCAGCGCCCAATGGGTGCCTTACGCGCTCAACGACCTCAATCTGCGCCTCGGCCGGATGGGGCGCGATCTGGGCAGCGACCCGCTGGGCGACAACAATATCTATGTCGCCTGCCAGGTGACCGACGATCTCGACTACATTCTGGACTCGGTGGGCGACGATAATATCGTTGTCGGCACGGATTATGGGCACAATGACACATCGACCGAGATCGCGGCGCTCCGCCGATTGCGTAGCGACGGCAAAATCCCGTCGAGTTCAGCCGACAAGATTCTCGACGGCAACGCCAAGCGTCTTTATGGGCTGCAATAGCAGTTAACGACATTTGAACAGGCGCGCGCGACGTGACATCCGTCACATTGCCGCCATTTTTACTTTCCAAGCTGACAAATGCGCGACACAATATCGTACCCTCGTCGGTGGTCATGGGGAAACCGGCGGGTGTTTAACCGATTAACAGGGAGAAATTCATGAAACGCACACTCATAATCAGCGCGGCTACGATGGTGGGGCTCGCGATTGCCGCACCCGCGATGGCTCAGTCTGTCGCAGATCACTATAAAAGCCGAACCGTGACCATCCTCGTCGGCTATGGCGCCGGCGGCACCTATGGCCAGACCTCACTGCTGCTCGCCCAGCATCTTGGCGACCACATTCCCGGCGACCCCACCGTGATCGTTCAGCACATGCCCGGCGCCGGCGGGATCAAGATGACCAACTACGCCTATAATGTGATGCCGAAGAATGGCCACTTTCTCATGATGCCTCCGGAAATGGCGGTCGTCTCGCAGCTTCTGCGGCCGAAGCGGGTGAAATACGTTACCACCGACTTTACCTGGCTCGGCACGGTTTTCGGCGCCAACCAGATTATGATTGTGCGGCGCGATACCGGCATTAAATCGATTGCCGACCTTCAGAAAAAGCAAATCATCGTCGCATCGACCGGTAAGGGATCACCAACCTATCTGGTCCCGGCCATGATGAACGGTGTTCTGAAAACCAAGTTCAAGATCGTGACAGGATATAAGGGCTCGGCCGGAACATCCCTTTCAGTGGAACAGGGTGAAACCTTCGGCATGACCAACAGCTGGGTTTCATGGAAAGCAAACCGGCCGCAATGGTTTAAAGGTAAAAGCGATGATTTCGCCCTTAAGCTGCTTCAGGTCGGATTCAACAAGGAGCCGGACCTTCCCAACCTCCCACTCCTGACAGACCTCGCCAAAACGGCGGATGACAGGGCGGCCTCAGCAATGCTGTCGACGGCCTCTATCATCGGTCGAGGCCTCGCGCTCCCGCCGGGCGTGCCGAAGAACTTTGTCGAACCGCTGCGTACAGCCTTCGCTGCCACGGTCGTTGATCCGAAATTCCTGGCAAACGCAAAGAAACGGAGACTCCCGGTAATTCCAATTAAGGGCGCGGTCCTTCAAAAGACCATCGTCGATGCGATCAAGACCATGTCGCCTTCGGCTATCGCCACGGCGAAGAAGTATCTGTTTGGCAAATAGGGCAAATCCAACCCGCCAGACGACACTGACAGAAAAGGGCCGGAGAGAAATCTCCGGCCCTTTTTTTAATTATTTAACGGTCACAGGACCAGACTCAGTCCTCGAAGCCGTAATCCTTCTTCGCACCCTCCGGGGTCACGTAGCCTTCGGCAATATCACGCCGGATCGCCTCGGGATCACGCTTCTTCGGATCGCCGTAACCGCCGCCCCCGGCCTTGTCGAGAAAAAACCCCTCGCCAGCCGTCATGTCGTAGCGTCCAGCAGCCGGCAGATCCGTCTCGTCCCCGTTATGGTTGATCGACACAAACCGGCTTTTCCGCCCATCGCTACCGCCTTCCATGCCGGAGGACGGAAACTTGGCGCGCTCATAGCGGCGCACCACCATGGCATCCTGCAGCAGCTCATATTGCCGCCGGAAACCAAGTCCGCCGCGATATTCGCCCGGCCCGCCGGAATCCGGAATAAAGGTGAACTCATTGATACGGCAGGGAAACTCGGATTCGAGAATTTCAATCGGCGTAATATGCAGGTTGGACAGATGGGTCGCGGTCATCGATGTCCCGTCATGGCCATTGCCGCCGCCATAGGCCGAGCCAAAGATTTCATACTGCATGGTCGAATGGCCTTCACGGCCGCCACCCTGCCATGAAATAAGCAGCGAGCCCGAGGAACCGGAGCCGGCAATCGCCCGTTCCGGCGCGAAATGCGCCATCGCCTCAAGGATCACATCGACCAGTTTGAGATTGGCTTTCTGGTAGGATGATACCGGTGCCGGCGCGCTGGCATTGGTAACCGTGTTGGGGGCGAATTTGAGATCCACCACATCGCCCATCCCGCCATTATAGTGCAGATCATAGGGCCCCAGCGCGCCGACCAGGCAGTAGAACGTACAGGCCTCGACCATCGCCGGGCGCAGATTAACCGGCCCCTTGGCCTGCGGTCCGCTATCGGAGTAATCGAAAATCGCCCGGTCACCCTTGACTGTGATGGTCACCGCGAACTTGACGGGCTTGTCACGCTCCACCCCGTCATCATCCATATAACCGACAGCCGACGAGGTGCCATCGGGCAGAGCGGCGATGGCCGCGCGGAGTTCTTCCGCCGCGCCATTGAGGATCGCATCGAACGCCGCAATCACAATATCGCCGCCAAATCGCTCGGCATATTCCTTCATCCGCTCGACGCCCATATTGGTCGCCGCGACCTGTGCGTGGATATCGCCCCGAACGAGATCGGGATGACGGCTATTGCCGAGGATCACCCGCAGGAGATCGGCATCGCGAACGCCCGCGCGATGATATTTGACCGGCGGAACCAGCAGCCCTTCATGGAAAATCTCGGTCGAATTGGCCGACGTGCTGCCCGGATTGGTCCCCCCGATATCGGCCTTATGGGCGATTGACGCAGAAAAGCCCACCAGCTGACCGTTGGCATAAATCGGCGCGACAAACCCCATATCGGAGACATGTGGCATTCCCGCCAGATAGGGATGGTTTGAAACGAAGACGTCTCCATCCTCAATCTCGTTCTCGTCATAGAGGTCAAAGATGCTCTCGACGAATGTGCGATAGGCGATACCGTGAAAGAACATCGGCGGCGGGACGATCAGCCTTCCGCGCCGATCGAGGATCACGCAGGAAAAATCCCGCGATTCCCGGATGATCGTCGAATAGCCCGAGCGATAGAAATGATAATGCATTTCATCGACCAGGCTGGTGACCTTGTTGCGCAGCACCTGAACGGTGACGGGATCAATCGCGGTAGTAGAATTTTTAGCCATGATCTTATCTCTCCCGGCTCAGGATCAGATTCCGATATCCATCGACCGCCGCGCGCCAGTGGTCCGGCACGACGATGGTCGAATCGAACTGTTCGATGATCGCAGGACCATCGAGCCAGGCGCCGATGGGAAGATTATCGCGCTCATAAAGCGTGGTCTCCGTCGCTTGGTCCGCAGTGAAGTAAACCGTACGGGTGCCCTTTATGGCTTCCTTTGGCGCTGGCGCCTCGACCGGTTCACCAACTGGCTGCGGTACGTATTTCGGCACCGCGACACGCAATCGAACGCGATAGCTGACGATCTCGACTGTCCGGTCCTTGGCGGCGTGACCATGGATTTTCTCGTGGTGGTCGTCGAACCGGTCGCGCGCCTGGTCCAGATCCTCCGGCGTCAGTCCACCCGCACCCAGCCCATCAAGTGAAACACGCAGCTCGTAGCCCTGACCGGTATAGCGCATGTCCAGTTCACGCTCGTACCGGGCGCCATCCGCAGCCAACCCTTCCCCGGCAAGTTCCGTAGCACCGCGCGATTCCAGCTCAACGAAAACCGCCTCGGCATGGTCCGGCGTCACCTGTTCCAACGGACGCAATTCTGACCGCACATAGTCATGCACCACGTCGGTACAGAGCAGGCCGAGTGCCGAAAAAGCGCCGGGACGCGGCGGCACAAAGATACGATTGATGCCCAGCTCGTCCGCGACCGATCCCGCATGGACCGCTCCTGCCCCACCAAATGGCAACAGGGTGAATTCCTGCGGGCTGACGCCGCGCTTGGCGCCAAACACCTTGACCTCATCGGCCATGCGAAGATCGACAATGCGGCGAATGCCGGCTGCCGCTTCGCGAACCGTCATGCCGAGCGGAGCGCCAATTTTTTTCTCAAGTGCGGCTTCCGCCGCCGCCTTGTCGAGAGTCTGGAGTCCGCCAAGGAAATAGTCAGGGTTGAGATATCCCAGCGCGATATCGGCATCGGTTACCGCCGGGTTTTCGCCGCCCTTGCCATAACAGGCTGGCCCAGGGTCGGCGCCTGCGCTGTGAGGACCGACGCACAGGAACCCCCCATTATCGACCCAGGCAAGCGAGCCGCCACCGGCGGAAATGGTTGTCATATCCAGCGCAGGAACGCCAAGCGGTCGCCGCGCCAGCATGACCTCGGTCACCTCAAGCGGCGTGCCGCCCTCAATGAAGGCGATATCCGCAGATGTGCCGCCCATATCCAGCGTCACGATACCCTTCATCGCATCGTCGCCCGCCAGATAGGCGCTGGCCTGGGCGCCGGCGGCCGGGCCGGAAAACAGCGTATAGACAGTCTTGCCGCCCTGTACCGCGGCGGCGAAGGGCATCACTCCGCCATTCGACTGCATCAGAAAGCGCTGCTGGGTACTCACCCCACCCTCGTCAAGACCCACATTCAGGTCAGCGATGTAATCCACCAGCACCGGGCCGAGATAGGCGTTGAGCAAGGTGGTCGACAGGCGCGGCCATTCCCGGATGCGCGGCAGCACTTCCGACGACAACGATATGTGAGCGTCGGGAAATTCGTCGAGGATAGCCGCCCGGGTGCGTTCCTCATGGCTCGAATTGGCATAGGAAAACAGATAGCAGACGGCGATCGAGGTCACGCCCTGCTCACGGAATTCCCGCGTGGCGATCCGAACGGCTTCCTCATCCAGCGGATGGATCTCATCCCCTTCCCAGCCAATCCGGCCGGGTATTTCGCGCGTCATGCTCTGCGGCGCAATCGGTTCGGGCTTTTTGTAGAAGTAATCGAACGGGTTACCATCGCGCGCCTGGGTCTGGACTTCCTGCACCGCGCGGTAGCCCTTGGTGATCATCAGCCCGACCCGCGCCCCGCGCATCTGAAGCAGCGCATTGGTGGTGATTGTCGTGCCATGGCTGAAGAATTCAATCGCGTCGGGCGGCGTGCCCTTGGCAATAAAATTATTGACGCCGTTGAGGACGCCAAGCGCCGGATTGGCCGGTGTGGAAGCGACCTTCTCCACCGCAATCTCGCCGGTTTCCACATTAAGCAGAACAAGATCAGTATGAGTGCCGCCGACGTCGACGCCGAGGCGGTAACGAGAGTCCGATGCCATGACCAAACCAAAATTTCCAGAATAATTCGATATCTAAGGATCGAGAGTGGTTTTATCCCAAGGCAGGAACCGCGTCACCCCCAAGCTCAGCACCGGGTTCACTAATCAAGACATCCACCCTATCATTCTCCAACATTATCAATTTGAGGCAATCTGTCATGATCCGAACACCCGTCTGCGACATCTTTGGCATAGATCACCCGATCTTCCTCGGCGGCATGGGCTCTATCTATTCCCCGGCTCTGGTCGCGGCCGTATCGGAGGCCGGAGGCTTGGGCGCTATGGGTTGTCATCGTCTCAGCCCACAACAGATCAAGGAGGCCGCCGCAGATATACGCGGCAGAACCAACCGGTCCTTCGCATTCAACTTCCTGATTTTTCATGCCGAGGAGGAAAGCTTCACCGCCGCGCTTGCGGAGCGCCCTCCGGCGATGGCGTTCGCCTGGCCAAGGCCGGATCAGGACGTAAAATCCTATGTCGGACGGGCCAAGGATGCCGGCTGCAAAGTGACCTATATGGCCGGTGGCGTCCCCGAGGCGCTGATTGGCGTCGAGGCAGGCGCCGACGTGATCGTCGCCCAAGGAACCGAAGGCGGCGGTCATGTCAGCTGGAACGCGACGATGGCGCTGGTCCCTATGGTGGTCGATGCGGTTGGTTCCGTACCGGTGATCGCGGCTGGCGGCATCGCCGACGGGCGCGGGCTGGCAGCAGCCCTGGCGCTGGGCGCGCAGGGGGTGCTGCTCGGCACCCGTTTTCTCGCCAGCGAGGAATCGCCGCTGCATCAGAATTTCAAACAGGCCATCGTCGATGCCGATGGGCATGACACGGTTTTGACCGAAATCCCCGATATCGCCCAGGCAACAGTCTGGCCGGGCGCAATGTCACGCGCCAAGCGGAATCGCTTTATTGAACGCTGGGCCGGTCAGGAATGGGCGCTCCGCCAGAATCAGGTGCAGGCGCTGGCGGATCTGATTTCTGCCCGCAAAGCCGGCGATGTTGAGGAAGCGTCTTTGTCGATGGGGCAGGATGCCGGATTGATCCACGATATCCCGCCTGCCGGCGAAATCGTGAAGCGCATCGCCGAACAGGCGGAGGAGATTCTCTCCA
>JBLHKG010000074.1:0-7549 GCA_047619835.1 Alphaproteobacteria bacterium | reverse complement strand
CTGGCAGCTTGACGATCTTACCGGTTTAACCCGATAACCCGGAACTTGCTCTTCCGGGAAGTTGGGAATTTGTTTTGGCGTCATCGAGTAAAGCAGCGGTTATATCCGGCAAAGAAGCCGCCCGGCAAGCGGCACAACAATTTTCCCAGGTGGAAAAGCTGTGCGCCGCCGGCGATGCCCGCGCGGCCGAGCCGATCTATCGACAGTTTCTGAAAATACATCCAGACCATGTCGCCGCGATGCGCGGATGCGCCGAGGCGCTGGACGCCATGGGGCGCAGGAAGCGCGCGATCGCCATGCGGCAAAAGGCGGACGAGAAGGAATCCGCGAACCATTGCACGGTCGCTGAAAAAGCCTATCTCGTCGGCGGCTATGAAAAGGCGCTCAAATGCTACGCGCAGGCACTCGCGCTGACGCCTGAACTCGGCGAAGCCGTCTGGGGCACGGCGGATTGCCATGCCTCGCTGGGCCGTAACAAGACCGCGATCGAATGGTACCAGCGATATCTGGAGATTGAACCCGACGAGCCGGAAGCGCTGCACATGCTCGCATCGCTCGGCGTCGGCGAGGCGCCGGACCGTGCCAGCGACGATTACGTCACGACCTATTTCGACCGGTTCGCCGCCGATTTCGACGAAATGCTGGTCAATCAGCTCGAATACCGGGTTCCCGAGCTGATCGTCGGCGCGGTGGATGAGGCGCTGGGCGCGGAACGCCGCAATTTGACGGTGCTCGATGTCGGCTGTGGCACGGGGCTGTGCGGTCTCGCGCTTAAAGGGCGTACCAAAGCGATCGACGGCATTGATCTGTCGCCAAAGATGCTGTCTCAGGCCCGGCGGCGGCGGCTCTATCGCGATCTGATCGAGGCCGATCTTTGCGCGCATCTCGCCGAGACGCCTGCCCAATACGATCTGGTCGTCTCGGGCGATGTTCTGATTTATCTAGGCTCGCTCGATGTCGTGATGGCTGGCATTGCGCGGGTGCTGGAGGCGGGCGGGACCGCGATCTTTTCGCTGGAAACGCGCAAGGGCTCGGGTTTTAAACTGACCGAGTCGGGCCGCTACGCACATTCGCGCAGCTATGTGCGGCACGTCGCCGCGGAAGCCGGGCTGGTGGAGCTGGGCGTGACGCGCCAGACCGTCCGGCTCGAATATGGCGAGCCGGTTCTGGGCGATCTCTGGGTGTTCCAGCGGGAAAGTTGACGCTCAGGGGGTTTCCGGCTGCGGCAGTTCGATGCCGAAATGGCGGCGCAGCGCGTCGTCGATCAGATCGAAGCAGCTGCCATAGCGCACGACGGTCCAGTCATGGACATTGACCATGGTCGATGATCTGCCATAGCGCGACCAGCGCATCAGCCCGTAATCGATGACGATATCTGCCGCATCGCGGACTTCCTGTTCGATGTCCGTCGCGCGGAACTTGGTGCCCTGCAGCGACAAATTGGCCGACGATCCAATCAGCAGCTTGCCGGCTTCAAAGCTGAGCTGCCCTATGGCGTCGAGCAAGGGCCCGGCGTTCATCAGCATGGCGATGGTGCCTTCCTTCGATGTGCGGTCCAGCACTTCGGGCTCCAGGCTCTTGATTATAGGGTGGGACAGATCGGCGGGCCCGACGGTGCCCATCGGCAAATCATAGCCCTCGGTGATCAGGCGGACAGCCTGGCGCGAGCGGGCGTCCAGCACATGTAGCGCCGCATGCAGCGATTTGTTGCCGACCATCGCGTTAAGCTTGGTCGGTCCACGCTGCTTGACTTTGATGATTTTGCTGATCGCCTCTGTCGTAGTGGCGAGAATCACATAGCCAACCGTCGTCGGGATGATTGCGATGCCGCCATTGAGGACGATTTCCATCGCGCGAGCGGCGTCGGCCTGATAATCGAAAGGAGTCATTTACATTCCTGCCCGTTACTTGCCGCGCTTGCGGGCGGCGGCGTCTTTTTGGCGCTTCCAGTGAGCCTCGATCGCGTCAATTCCTGCCTGCGCGACTTCGATATCCTGCGCCGCCGTGCCGGAGCTGGCGCCGATGGCGCCGACAATCGCCGCACCCGATTTTACCGGCAAGCCGCCGCCGATGATGCTGAAATGCCCCTGGTTGGTGACATGGATGCCGAAGGTCGGGCTGCCGGGGCGACACACCTCGTTATAGAACGATGTCGCGTTTTTTGCCGCTGCGGCGGTGAACGCCTTGTCGATGGCGATTGAGATACTCGACACCTTGCCGCCATCCATGCGCGAAAAACCGATCAGGTTTCCCGACTCGTCGGTGGCCGCGATGCACATCGGAATGCCAATCTGCTCTGATTTCTTTTCGGCGGCGGCGATCATGATCTTTGCTTCGTCGTTGCCAAGGCGTTTTACCGTCAACATTGTCTGGTCTCCAAATTTGTCGCCATGCCCTTCAGGCGGGCGCGCGACTGTCGCAAAACGGGGACGGCTAGACAAGGGCAGACGGCGCAGCAGCAGCCGGATTAAACCGAATATTAACCGAAAACGACGACACCTAAGGTTGGCTACCGTTACCGGCCCGCCGCGAATACGTTGGGGGGATGCGGTGGCGGCATTTCAGGAAGGCTGGCCAGGCCATAGGTGAACAAGATTATGCCCGATGATTCTCCCGTCCTTTTGACTGAAACACGCCTTCTGTCGGCGCCCGAATATGATTTCGACATGCTGGTGATCGGATCGGGACCGGCCGGACAGCGGGCGGCAATTCAGGCCGCAAAGCTCGGCAAGCGGGCCGTCATCGTCGAGCGCCGCGCGGTGGTTGGCGGGGTTTGCCTCAATACCGGCACCATCCCATCGAAAACCCTGCGAGAAGCGGCGATGCATTTGTCGGGCTACCGCGAACGCAATATTTACGGCGCTGCTTATGTCGTGAAGCCCGACATTACCATGAGCGATCTGCTTTTTCGGACCGACTATGTTATTCGCAACGAAATCGATGTCACCAACCATCAGCTCAAGCGCAACGGCGTGACGGTCCTGGCGGCAAAGGCGAGCTTTGTCGATCCTCACATTGTAAGGCTTGATTTTCTCGATGGGCGGGGCACCCGCGACATCTCGGCGGCAAACATTCTGATTGCGGTCGGCACCGAAACAACGTGCGATCCGTCGATCTCGTTCGACGGACAGACGATTTTTACCAGTGACGACATCCTGGAGCTTCAGGATTTGCCCAAATCCCTGGTGGTGATCGGCGCCGGCGTGATCGGGCTCGAATACGCGACCATTTTTGCCTCGCTCGGCGTTCGCGTGACTCTGGTGGACAAGCGCCCCCGCCTGCTCGAATTCGTCGATTCCGAGATCACCGAGGCCCTTACCTACCAGCTGCGCCAGAGCCGGGTGACGCTGAGGCTGGGCGAAGCGGTCGCCGAACTGGCGCCGTACACCGGCGCCAAGGGGCGCGGCGTTCGGGTTGTTCTCGAATCCGGCAAACAGATTTTTGCCCAGAAGGCGCTTTATTCGATTGGCCGATCCGGCGCCACCAGCGATCTGAACCTTGAGGCGGCAAAGCTGACAGCCGACAAGTACGGGAAACTGACCGTAGACGAAAATTATCGCACCGAAGTGTCTCATATCTTTGCCGCCGGTGATGTGATCGGCTTTCCGTCGCTGGCGTCTACCTCGATGGAACAGGGACGGATGGCGGCCTGCAATGCCTTCAACGAGAATACCCATTGTGTCGCGACATTGTTCCCCTATGGCATCTATACGATCCCCGAGATTTCGGTGGTTGGAAAGAATGAAGAGGAGCTGACGCAGGACGGGATTCCCTATGAGGTCGGCAAGGCGTTCTATCGCGAGATCGCGCGCGGACAGATCATCGGCGATTCCACGGGAATGCTGAAGCTGCTGTTCCACAGGGAGACCCGCAAGCTGCTCGGCGTCTCGATCATGGGCGAAGGGGCGACCGATCTGATCCATATCGGTCAGGCGGTGATGGCCCATGACGGCGAGGTGGATTATTTCGTCGACACGGTCTTCAACTACCCGACGCTCGCCGAATGCTACAAAACGGCGGCGTTCGACGGCATAAACCGGCTGGAATAGCCGCTCTCTCTTGATCCGGTCGGCAATTGGTGGTCCGATTGTCGTATGACCGATCTCACCCGTTTGACCGCCTCAGACGCCGCCGCGCAAATCGCCGCCGGCTCGCTGACATCCGAAGCGCTGGTATCTGCCTGTCTTGAGCGCATTGCGGCGCGCGATCCTGCCCTCAAGGCCTGGGCGTTCGTCGATCCGAATCTCGCACTGGCGGCGGCACGGCGTTGCGATGCGGCGGCCCGCCCGCTGGGGCCGCTCCATGGCGTGCCGGTCGGAATCAAGGACATCATCGCCACCGCTGACATGCCGACCGGGATGGGCTCACCGATCTATGAGGGGCACAGACCCCTCCATGATGCCGCCTGTGTCGCCCAGATCAGGGCCGCCGGCGCGGTGGTGCTTGGTAAAACGGTGACGGTCGAGTTCGCCGGCATGGCGCCGCCGCCGACCTGCAATCCGCACGACCCGACCCGGACCCCGGGAGGCTCGTCGAGCGGCTCGGGCGCGGCGGTGGCCGATTACCACGTGCCGATTGCGTTTGGCACCCAGACGGCGGGGTCGGTCCACCGGCCGGCCGCCTATTGCGGCATCGTCGGGTTCAAGCCGGGTTACGATCTCTATAATCTGCACGGCGTACGTCCGGCGGCGCAGTCGCTGGATACGCTGGGAACGCTGAGCCGCAGCATCGATGACGCCACTTTGATGATGGCGGTACTGGTTGGGCGGGATTATGCGCCGATTCCGGAATCCGCCTCGCCGCCCCGCATCGCCTTCTGCCGCACCCATCTGTGGGACGCCGCCAAGCCTGAAACCGTGGCGGCGATGGAAGATGCGCGGACGCGCCTGTCGGCGGCAGGGGCCCAAATTATCGATCTCGATCTCCCGCCCGCGTTTGCCGAGCTGACCCCGGCGCGCGACATCATTTCGTCCTATGAGCGCGCCCGGGCGACCTTGTGGGAATTTACCCACCATCGCGATCTGCTGAGCCCGCAGCTTCAGAAAGGGATAGAGAAGGGTCTGGGCTGGAGCTTCGAGCAATATCGCGAAGCGATTGCCCAGGGCGCTCACTGTCGTGGTCTGTTGGCCGAATCCTTCGCCGGGTTCGATGCGATCATCGCGCCGGCCACCGAGGGCGAAGCCCCGGTCGGGCTCAACACAACCGGCGATCACGCGTTTATCGGTTTCTGGAACCTGCTCCATGCGCCGAGCTTTGTGCTACCGACCCATCGCGGGCCCAACAACATGCCGGTTGCGCTACAGCTCATCGGGCCCCCTGCCGGAGAAGACAGTCTGACTGCGGTTGCTAAATGGGTGACGGGGCGCCTTTCGCCGATCCGGTGATTGGGGGGTGATTGGCAGAATGTTAAATAGAAGAGTAAACTTTAGGGGTATAACAACAGGAGGCTTCCATGGCCAAGATCAAGCACATCGCCATCGTCACGATGGATGCGGAAAAGCTCGCGAAGTTCTATTGCGAGGTCTTTGATATGAAAATCCTGTCGTCGTCGAAAAGCGGCGCGACATACATCACCGACGGTTATATCAATGTGGCGCTGCTGCCGCAGAAATCCGAAGGCAAGCCCAACGGGCTCAACCATTTCGGGTTTGAGATCGACGATCAGGAAGAGATCGCGCAAAAAATCGAAGCGTTTGGGCTGAAAGCCCCCGGCAAGCGGCCGCGCAATCGCCCCTATGCCGAGACAAGAGGCTGCGATCCGGAAGGCAATAATTTTGACCTCTCGGTCCATGGTTTTCAAACCATCGAATTTGAGACCGACCGCGAGAAGACACCGGGCGTGACGCCAGAAACCGTCGACGCGTAAAATCTTAAGCCGCTAAGGCGGCTTCGCACCGGCCCGCTCCCCCACCCGGCCACCCTCGAGAATATCCCGATGGGTGCCGGGTGGGGGGGAGCGGGCCGATGCAGAATAATAAAATCAGGGAGGCAGGAATGGCGCGGAAAGAGACGTGCGATATCGCTATCATTGGCGGTGGCAGTGCGGCGTTTGAGGCGGCGGTGTCGGCGCATCAGAACGGCGCTGAGCGGATCATCATGCTGGAAAAGGCGCCGGAGGAAGAATTCGGCGGCAATGCGCGTTACTCGCATACCGGATTTCGCTTCGCCTATGATGGCGTCGACGATCTGCGCTATATCGCGCCGGACAGCGATCCCGACCGCATGGCGCGGTTTTATGTGCCGCCCTATACCAATGAACGGTTCCTTGCCGATCTCAACCGGGTGACGCAGGGCCGCATCGATCCTGAGCTCGCCGATTTTCTGGTTGAGCAATCCAATTCCGCGGTGCGCTGGATGTACGAGTCGGGGATGGAATTCGAGCCCGAAAAATCGCGTGAAATCGACGGGCAGTTTCATTTCGAGCCCGGTATTATCGCCCACACCACCGGCGGCGGGCTCGGTCAGCTGCTGCGCTGGCGCAAGATCGCCACCGATCTCGGCGTGGAAATCCGCTATCAGAGCCGGGTGCGGAGCATTCTCGGCGATTTTCGCGGGGTCGAAGGTGTTTCCGTCAGCACCCCCGACGATGATTACGAGCTGCATGCCCCGGCGCTGATTGTCTGTGCCGGCGGGTTCCAGGCGAATTCGGAAATGCGCGCGCGCTATCTCGGCCCCAATGCCGATCTGATGAAGGTGCGCGGCTCAAAACATAATACCGGCGAAGTGCTCCGCATGCTGCTCGATCTGGGCGTCAAGCCAGCCGGCCATTGGCAGGGTGCCCACGCGACACCGATTGACCGTAACGCGCCCGATGGCGGCACGCCGCTGCGTCAGGACGGGAATGGCAATACCTGCAACCGCTATGACTATCCCTATGGCATCACCGTCAACGCGCTGGCCGAGCGGTTCTATGACGAGGGCGAATCAAACCATTCCTACACCTATGCCAAGACCGGCCGCGCCGTGCTGGCCCAGCCCGGCGGGACCGCACACCAGATCTATGACAAGAAGTCGCTGGCGTTGTTCCGGCTCGGCGAGGATTACACCGATACCTATGAACAGGCCGACAGCATCGCCGGGCTGGCGGAGAAAACCGGTCTCGATCCGACCGCGCTTGAGGCAACCATTACCGAATTCAATGCCGCCTGCCGGACCGATGTAAAATACGATCCGACGATTCTCGATGGCAAAGGCACGGAAGGGTTATCGCCCAATAAATCCAACTGGGCATTGCCGATGGATACGCCGCCTTATCGGGCCTATCCGATTACCTGCGGCGTGACCTTCTCGTTCGGCGGGGTGCGGATCAACACCAAAACCGAAGTGCTCGATATCTCCGAAAACCCGATCAAGGGGCTGTTTGCCTCGGGCGATATCGTCGGGCTGTTTTTCCATAACTACCCGTCCTGCACCGGCCAGACGCGTAATGCCGTGTTCAGCCGCGAAGCGGGAAAGAACGCAGCTTTGATGGCGCGATAGCCTGAGGGTTGACGATGTTAAATCGGCGCCATCCACCTCACCCCGGCCCTCTCCTCCCTGAAGGGCGGAG
>JBLHKG010000073.1:0-7607 GCA_047619835.1 Alphaproteobacteria bacterium | reverse complement strand
CGAAGACACCAGATGTCTCAGACGGGTCACGGAAAAATATTTATCTCGTACGGCTTCGGGCCAGCTGGTGAATCGGTCGCAAATAGCGCCGAGGTCGACCGGGAATGTTTCCTGCGCGCCTCTGGGGGCTGGGGATGCGAGGGTGATGTCGAACGGGCCCCCCTTCATTCCGCGCAGGATCTGACCGGTCCTGATTTTTCCGCCCGAATCTGCGGGAAACAGAAACCTGGGCGAGACGAATAGAAGTTTTTTCCTTCCCATTACCAGCAGAGGCCGTGGTACCGCCCTGCGGCTTCGGTTTCGAGACGTTTATGGCCTTGCAGATCGTATATTTGGCTATCGCCGCGATGCCGGAGAATACCGTCGATGGTATCCATATCGGCGTGACCGATCACAATCGCTTCCGCATCTTCGAGGGTTGTGGCGACGTCTGGTTGCAGCAACTCCTCGAAATGCGGAATTTCGCGCTCGATATAGGCTCTGTTGGCGCCGATCAGGCGTGCACTCCGCACGTTTGGATCAAAGATCTTCAGCTGATACCCCTTGCCGATCAGAGTCTCGGCAAGCAAAACAAAGGGCGATTCACGCAGATCGTCCGTGCCGCTCTTAAAGGCGAGCCCAAACATTGCGATGCGCCGTCGACCGCCCGACGCGATCATGTCGAAGGCACGTTTTATTTGCTGCTGGTTGCTGGGAAGGATATTGGACAGCATCGGCAGGTCGACATCTTTATCGCGCGCAAGCGCCAGCAGGGCGCGCAGATCCTTGGGCAGACAGGATCCGCCGAATGCAAAGCCTGGACGAAGATAGGCGCTCGATACGTTGAGAACCTTGTCCATCATGAATATTTCCGCTGCTTCGCGGCTATCTATATCCAGTTGTCCGAGTACGGCGCCAACTTCGTTGGCGAAGCAAATTTTTACCGCATGATAAATATTGGACAGGTATTTTACCGATTCTGCGATCCGATAGCCGGTGCGCACGAACGGTGCATCGACATCGCTGTAAATTTCTTCCATCGCCGTGAAGCATCGTTCCGATTCCGCGCCAACAACGGTGTAGGGAGGGTTTTCGAAATCACGAATTGAACTGCCTTCGCGCAGGAATTCCGGGTTGTAGCAGACATCGAATTTTTCACCTGCCGTACCCTTGGCGTGTTCGGAGATGATCGGGATCAACTTGTTCTCAAGGGTTCCTGGCACCATGGTGCTACGAAAAACGATCACATGCGGATCGTTACTGTCGTACAACGCTGCGCCAATCGTCGCCGACACCGCCTCAAGTGCTTCGGTCGATAACGATCCGTTGGCGGCGCTCGGAGTTCCTACCGATACAAACGAGGCATTGCTTGAAGCAATGGCTTCCGCTGTGTCAGTGGTGGCACGCAAACGCCCCACATCGACCATTTCGCGCACCAGTTCCGTGATGCCTTCCTCGATGATCGGAGATACCCCGTCATTGATCATATCGACTTTTTCCGGCGCAACGTCGACACCGGTAACATTATGACCCAGCCGAGCGAGACACGCCCCCGATACCAGGCCGACATAGCCCAATCCAAATATTGAAATCTTCATGGATGAACTTCTCTACGACGCAGTTGAAAATGCCGAAGTATGAAAAACATGAATACCTGAGTTCGAAATTATGTTTCGGTTCATTGCAGGACAATTATCTTTATGCAAGGGCAAATAAACCCGCGCCTGCCCAAATCCTTCGACATGGTGAAACCAATTGCCACGAACCGGGCGTGAACGTGTCCGGTTCGCAGCATTAGTCGAAAACCATACTGTGGACCGGTCAACAGGTCGTGAACTCGCCAGCCGATGGCCCATACGCGGGGGCAGGCGGTGTCGATTTCGTGCCGCCAATCGGCGATGTTCGAAAAAACCGGCTGGGGAAGGGATTGGTCTTGCCGATGTTTAAATAGTCACAAATAATAATGTAGAGTAGTCAACAATATGCGATTTTGCCAATTGAGCATTGCGCGATAGGACAGACGCTTAATTTTGGTGTTAGCCTTTGCGAACAGGTAAAAATCAGAGGGTCCGGCGCTTCGCGTGGGTCGATTGTGTCATGATGCTTGAAAAACTGATCCGCTTTTTCGCCCTTCTCTGTGGCGTCGTGATGTTCGGCTTAATGCTGGTCACGGTCTATTCCGTTGTCATGCGCTACGTGTTCAATGCGCCGCCTCTTTTCACCCTTGATCTGTCTCGGATGATCCTGATTCCTGTCGCCGTATTCGGTCTGGCCTATTGTGGCTGGACCGGTGGACATATAGCGGTTGATTTGATCGGGACGTTCGGGCGGCCGCAACTGGTTCGCTGGACCGATGTAGTTGTCAGATCCCTGTGTGCCGGGGTAATCGGCCTGTGGACCTGGATGCTGGTGGATCTGGCCTTCGATTCTTGGGAGGTCGGCAATGCCACCAACATGGTGCAAATTCCCCACTACCCGTTTGTCTGGATGATGGTGGTGGGCGCCGGCCTCTATGCCTGTGTCCTTGTTGCCCTGACGCTGCGTTCTATCCGCGGTGAAGAGGACCCGCCCAGACCATGAGTATCACCCTGATCGGCATTATCGGACTTCTTGGCCTGTTTACATTGCTGGCGATACGCACGCCGGTCGCCATCGCGATGATTATCGTCGGCGTCATCGGCACCTGGGTGCTGAACGGCTGGCAGGCGTCGATGTCGACCCTGGTCGATGAATCCTTTGTAATTGCCTCGACCTATGAACTGATTGTCATTCCGCTGTTCGTCCTGATGGGGAATTTCGCGTCGCTCTCAGGGATGAGCGCCGATCTCTACCGTGCGGCGTATGCCTGGGTCGGTCATTGGCGGGGTGGGTTGGCATCGGCCACTATCGCAAGCTGTGCCGGCTTTGCAGCGCTGTCGGGGTCGTCGGTTGCCTCAGCCGTCACCATGGGACGCGTCGCCTTGCCGGAAATGCGACGCTATAATTATGACAACCGTCTGGCGACCGGCTGCATCGCGGCCGGTGGGACGCTCGGTATTCTCATTCCCCCCAGTACCGGGTTTGTGATCTACGCAATTTTAACCGAGGAATCGATCGGGCGGCTGTTCCTCGCTGGTGTACTGCCTGGGATTTTGCTGACCATCTTGTTCATGATCTCGATCTATATTCAGACGCGGATCAATCCGGCGCTTGGTCCGGCGGGGCCGCGCACCAACCTCGCCGGGCGCGTCAAATCGCTGGTTGACGCTGCGGCGATGTTCGGGATTGTCGCCATGGTCATTGGCGGCATCTATGGCGGTATTTTTACGCCGACCGAGGCCGCCGGAGTCGGCGCGTTTCTGGCCTTTCTACTGGCCTTGGTCAGACGCAAGTTAAATTATGAGTCGATGTCGAGCGTCCTGCTGCAGACCGTGCGGACATCGTCGCTGTGTTTCCTGATCCTGATCGGCGCCCACATATTCAACCCGTTTCTCGCCCTGACACAAATTCCAGAAGATCTGGCGCAATTGCTGATCGATCTCGAGCTGCCGCGCTTTGTCATTATGTTGATTCTGATGGCGGCCTATATCGTGCTCGGCACCTTTCTCGAAGGGTTTGCGATGATGGTGCTAACGCTCCCCATCGTTCACCCGTTGATACTGGCCCTCGGCTATGATCCGATCTGGTTCGGCGTGGTCATGGTGATAGTGCTTGAGATGGGGCTGATCAGCCCACCGGTGGGGGTCAATGTTTTCGTCGTGAAGGGGGTCGCGGAAGACGTGCCGCTGCGTGATATTTTTGCGGGGATCATTCCGTTCTGGATCGCCATGGCGGTGTGTCTGGTGATCCTGCTGATCTTTCCTCAGATCGCGTTAATCCTGCCCAATACGATGATCTCGGGTTAAAGGGCAACAACCGTTTTGATTGACGGATCATCGGTGTTTGAGCAGACTGAATTGGAAATTTCGGGATGATTTCAATTCCGTAGCAAATTATGAGCCCGTGTTGACCATAGGAAAACAAGGAGGAAAACGGATGATAAAGACACTTTCACTATCCGCAGCAGCGTTTGCCGCGACATTGGTGGGGGCAACGACGTTTGATCTGCCCGCAATCGGCAAGGAGCTGAAATTTGCATCCTTCGTCGGCGGCCGCCACCCCATGAACCGCCATATTTTCGCGCCCTGGGCCAAAAAAGTCGGCGAAATGTCGGGCGGTGATCTGACCGTTAAAATGTATTACGGCGGCGCTCTTGGAAAAGGCGGCACCAAGCAGTTCAAGCGCGCCGTCGATGGCGTTGCCGACATCACCTGGGCGCTCCAAGGCTATACCGCCAACCTGTTCCGCAAAACAACGCTGATTGAAATGGCAGGCGTCGGCAAAGATCCGATCGATGCCACCAAGCGGATGTGGAAGGTCTATAACAAGCATCTCGCCTCTGAATACAGCCGGGTCAAGGTGATCGCCATCTGGGCGCTCGATGCGCCGGTCATTCATACCAAAGTCAAACCGGTGAACAAGATCAGCGATCTTAAGGGCATGAAGATCCGTACCCCGTCGCAATATCAGGCGTGGCTGATCCAGGCCATGGGCGCCACGCCCGTGCCAATGCCGGCGACCAAGATCTACAACTCGCTGGATCGTGGCGTTATTGACGGTGTGCTGATTTCGCCCAGCGGCGTAAAGAGCTTCAAGCTCAACGAGGTGACCAAGTACCATTCCGACGGTATCGCCTGGGGTCGCTCGCCCTTCTTTGCCGTCATGAACAAGAAATCCTATGCGTCGTTGTCGAAGAAGCATAAGGGCATCATCGACAAGACCACCGGGCTTGCCATGAGCCTCAAGGCGGCAGCCGTCTATGCTGCGGACGGCGTGAAGGCGCGCAAGAAGCTCAAGGCTGACAGCAAGCGCAGCTTTATCGATCTTTCGGCGGCTGAAGTTGCCAAAGCGGCTACCCTCCTCAAAAAGGCTGAGGGGGACATTATTGGTCGGGTCAAGAAGGAAGGCATCGACGTCGTTCCGGCTCTGAGTGCCCTTCGCGGCGCCGGCGGCTGATTTCAGCCGGACCTGTTCGATTATCGTGGCAGCGTAAATCAACAGGCTGGCCCGACCGCGTAAAGGCGGGTCGGGCCAGCTTTTTTTCGGGGATCTGATGCAGATTTTTTCGAATCGCGACCGGAAGATGCATCTTGGCAAATACCCCATGGAAAAAATCCGGCGGGTCGCCGAAACCACGACCTATATTTCCGACGATGTGCCGCGTGTGCCCAAGCGGGCGAATTTCTTTAACCGGGCGGCATCGGGCGACCTCGGCCCGGCGCCCAAGCGGGAGCGCCCGCGCTTTGTCGGCAAAATTCCGCTGGCCCGCGCGATGGGCACGATCTGCAAAGAGCATCATCGGATGCACAAGGGCGAAGCGATGCCGGAAAAGGCGCCGCTGCCGGACGATCCCCAGGCTGTCGCCGAGCATATCAAGTCGCTCTGCCATTTCATGAAAGCTGATATGGTCGGTATCTGTGAGGTGCCGGACTATGCGTGGTATTCGCACGATACCGACGGCAGTGAGCTCTCGCCGCGTCACAAATACGCCATCGTGCTGTTGATCGATCAGGGGTTTGAGACTCTGGATGCAGCGTCCGGCGATGACTGGATTTCCAACGCCCAGTCGTTCCGGGCCTATATGTGGGGCTCCAACGCCGCCTGTACGGTTGCCGAATATATCCGCCAGCTTGGCTGGGACGCCCAGGCTCATACTAACTTTGACAGCGATGTGCTGCATATCCCGCTGGTTCTCAAGGCCGGGCTGGGCGAGCTCAGCCGGATTGGCGAAGTAGTGCTCAACCCGTTTATCGGCCCGCGTTTCAAATCGTCTATCATCACGACTGATTTGCCGATGGCGGTGGATCAGCCGATTGATTTTGGTCTTCAGGATTTCTGCTCCCAATGCAAAAAATGCGCGGTAGAATGTCCGTGCAACGCAATTTCCTTCGGCGACAAGGTAATGTTCAACGGCTACGAGATGTGGAAGCCGGATGTCGCCAAATGCACCTCCTATCGCGTCACCAACCCGAAAGGCGGCGGCTGTGGACGCTGCCTCAAGATGTGCCCGTTCAACAAGGAAGGGTTGCTGTCGCACCGCATTGCGCTGTGGCTGGCGATCAAGGTAAAGCCGTTGCGCGGCCTGCTGGCCCGCATGGATGACTGGTTCGGTTATGGCAAGCGGAACCCGGTCAAGAAATGGTGGTGGGATCTCGAAATCGTCGATCGCAAGGTCACGGTCCCGACCGACACCAATCAGCGCGACCTCAAGAAAGACCGCTCTGCGCGAAAACAGCGCCTGGCGATGTTTCCCATCGATACGCTGCCTGATGGCGATGCGCGAACTGCGGTACCTGTGGACCGCAAGCTGGGGGCGGAGCGCTATGAAATAGGTCTGGCGGAGAACGCGGCGCGGCGCGGCAAACTGGGGGACGCGGCCAAATGAAGCTGTTCTCCAATAAAAACCGCCCGATGCATCTCGGCAAGTACAAGATGGAGAAGATCCGCCGGGTCGACAAGCCGACGACCTATATCTCCGACGACGTGCCGCGGGTGCCCAAGCGGGCGAATTTCTTTACCCGGGCGGCCAAGGGCGATCTGGGTGAAAAAGCCAAGTTCGAACGCACGCACCGCTTTGCCAAGACGCCGCTCTCAATGGCGCTGCGCAAGATGTCCTCGACCCATGACGATATCCATGACGGCAAAGTCGCACCGGAAAAGGCGCCGATCACCGACGATCCGGTCAAGATCGCGGAACATATCAAATCGTTCTGTGTTTTCCTCGATGCCGACATGGTCGGGATCTGCGAGGTGCCCGACTACGCCTGGTATTCCCACGACAATGACGGCACGCCAATTGAGCCCTATCACAAATACGCCATCGTGATTGTCACCGATCAGGGCTATGACACGCTCGACGCGGCGTCGGGCGATGACTGGATCTCCAACGCCCAAAGCCAGCGCGCCTATCTGATGGGCTCCACTATCGCCTGCAATGTCGCGGATTATATCCGCCAGCTCGGCTGGCCGGCGCGGGCCCAGACGGCGACCCAATCCGATGTTCTCCATCTCCCGCTGACGCTGCTTTCCGGGATTGGCGAGCTCAGCCGGATCGGTGAACTGGTGCTCAACCCGTTTCTGGGGCCGCGGTTTAAAACCACGATTGTCACTACCGATTTGCCCCTCGCCATCGATAAGCCGATTGATTTCGGCCTGCAGGATTTCTGTTCCAAATGTCTCAAATGCGCCAATGAATGCCCGTGCAGCGCCATCTCGTTTGGCGACAAGATCATGTTCAATGGCTACGAAATGTGGAAGCCGGACGTCGCGCGCTGCACCTCCTATCGGGTGACCAACCAGAAGGGCGCCTCCTGCGGTCGCTGCATGAAGATGTGCCCGTTCAACAAGGAAGGGCTGATATCCCATCGCTTTGGACTGTGGCTCGCAATCAACGTGCCGTTTCTGCGCCGATTGCTGGCCCGGATGGACGACTGGTTCGAATACGGCAAGCGGAACCGGGGCGGCAAATGGTGGTGGGACCATGAAAATGTCGACGGGCGCTATGTCTGGGCCAAGGGCGAGAACCAGCGCGACCTCAAGGCCGAGTTTCG
>JBLHKG010000072.1:0-7616 GCA_047619835.1 Alphaproteobacteria bacterium | reverse complement strand
TGCAATTCTACAATCGGGTATGGCTGTTTCGCTCAACCCTTCCCCCGAAGATAGCCGCGCCCTCAAGGGCCGCGGCGCGGTCAGCAACGGAACCGGGCGTTATGAACAGTTAAAAACCGAAGCCGTCTATGACGGCTGGTCTGAGGAAGAAGACGAAGAGCCGCCAAAACTGCGCACCACGCTGACGCGCGACACCACCAAAACAATCATTGCCCGCAATTCCTCACCGGATGTCCCGTTCGACCGGTCAATTAATCCCTATCGCGGTTGCGAACATGGCTGCGTTTATTGCTTTGCGCGACCGACGCATGCCTATCTCGGCCTGTCGCCCGGGCTCGATTTCGAAACGAAACTGTTTTTCAAGCCCGATGCAGCGCGTCTTCTGGAACGTGAACTCCGCAAGCCGAAATATGATTGTCAGGTCATGGCAATGGGGACTAACACCGATCCCTATCAGCCGGTCGAAAAAAGCCTGAGGATCACGCGCTCCATCCTCGAAGTGCTGGCGGCGTTCAACCATCCTGTCGGCATCGTCACAAAGTCAGCGCTGATGCTGCGCGATATCGATATTCTTGGTCCGATGGCGAAAAAGGGGCTGGCCCAGGTCTGCGTCTCGGTCACCACACTCGACCGCAGGCTCGCCAACCGGCTGGAGCCCCGGGCAGCAACGCCGACCTTGCGGATCCAGACCATCCAGGCGCTGGCCGACGCGGGCATTCCCTGTGGCGTGATGGCAGCGCCGATGATTCCCGCGCTCAACGATGCGGAACTGGAAACGATCCTCGAAACCGCGCGCGACGCCGGCGCCACCCTCGCGTCATATATCCTGCTGCGCCTGCCGCTGGAGATCACCGGTCTGTTCGAGGAGTGGCTTGAGACTCATGTGCCAAGCCGGGCAAAGCATGTCATGAGCCTGGTACGCGGCGCGCGCGGCGGCAAAGCCTATGATTCCTCCTTCGAAACCCGCATGCGCGGCACTGGCGAATATGCGGCGATGCTCAAAAAACGCTTTGAGATTGCCGCTAACCGGCTCGGCTTCAATCCGGAGGACCGCAATCGACTCGACACCACCCTGTTTCGCCCACCGTTTGAGCGCGATGGGCAGATGTCGCTGTTTTAGGAATACCAATCCGATAAGAGATTCAGCGGCCCCGTGCTAAACTTGCCACCACGATGGAACATGCCAGCGATCTTACCGGAATTGCCTATGTCGTCCTGACCGCCCTGGTCTGCGGCATGATTTTCGTGCATTTCCGCCAGCCGGCGCTGGTCGGTTATCTGCTGGCCGGGGTTTTGCTCGGCCCGACCGGATTTGAAGTCGTTGAAAGCCATGGGCTGATCGTCGGCTTTGCTGAGCTGGGCGTCCTGTTGCTGCTGTTCGTCATCGGCATGGAACTCAGCGTTCGGACGCTACGCTATACATGGCGCATTGCCCTGCCGGCGGTGCTGATGCAGACCAGCGCCAGCCTGCTGGTGATCTTTGCGCTGTCCGGTCTGCTGGATATTTCCGCCAGTACGGCGATCCTGATGGGATTCGTGGTTTCCCTGTCGTCGACTGCGGTAGCCGTGAAATTGCTGGAGGAAATCGGCTCACTACGCACGCGCGTCGGGCGGATCACAATCGCGGTGCTGATTGCCCAGGATCTCGCGTTTCTGCCGATGCTGCTGGTGGTGAACAATATCGGCAGCGAGGGATTCGGCTGGTCCGCCGTCGTCCAGATCACCCTCTCGGTGCTGATGCTTTACGTGCTGGTCCGCGTGCTGTTGAAGCGCGGACGGCAACATCTGCCCTTTTTCAAGATCATTACCGCCCATGCCGATCTGTCGCCGCTCGCCGGGCTGGTCTACTGCTTCGGCGCGAGCGCGATCATGGGGTTGCTCGGGCTATCCCCGGCCTATGGCGCGTTTCTGGCTGGACTGGCCATCGGCAACAGCGCCGACCGCGAGCCTCTGCTGGCTGTCGTCCGGCCGATCCAGAGCATCATGCTGATGGTGTTCTTCCTGTCGATCGGCCTGCTGCTCGATCTGACGTTCATGTGGGAGAATTTTTGGACGGTGCTGCTTCTGTTTCTCGTCGTCACTTTATTCAAGAGCGCGCTTAACATCGCCATCCTGCATTTCCTCAAGGAAAGCTGGTCGCGCGCCTTCCTTGCCGGCGTGATGATGTCACAGCTCGGCGAGTTTTCGTTCCTGCTCGCCGCCGCAGGCCTTGCGGTAGCAGCTATCTCGCCCGACGAATCAAAATTGATCATCTCTGTCACTGTGCTCAGCCTGGCGCTCAGCCCGTTCTGGCTGTCCACCGCGCGGCGCCTGCATCACATCGCCGAACGTCAGCTGCCGACCCTGCGCCAGGTGCTGATATCGACCTTCGTCGGAGAGCGCCTGCTGGCACGGCGTAGCGCCCGGATGGGACGCCGCTGGCTCGACCAGATTTCCAGGAAAGCCGGGAAACAGATCAATCCCAGTGAGAGCGACGAAAAACCACCGCTTGCCCTCATGCCGCCAAAACCTGAGCCAAAACCTGATGAGGCGAAGGACGAAAAAGAAAATGCCTGACCTCCATCTGGAGCGGGAATGCGGCGGCCTGGTAGCCGGTATCGACGAAGTCGGACGCGGCCCGTGGGCAGGCCCTGTTGTCGCCGCGGCAGTGATCCTCAATGTCGATATGATGCCGGACGATCTGGCGGACACAATCGACGATTCCAAAAAACTCAGCGCTCCCCGGCGCGAAGCGATTGCCCATCGCCTTACTTCCTGCGCCCGTATCGGCATCGGCGCGGCAACCATCGCGGAGATCGGCGAGCTCAACATTCTGGGCGCGACATTCAGGGCCATGGCGCGCGCGGTCGATGCGCTCGGCATCACGCCCGATTTAGCGCTGGTCGATGGTAACCGCCCCCCGCCCCTGTCTTGCCCAGTAACAACCGTCATCAAGGGCGATTCGGTATCACTGTCAATCGCCGCCGCCTCGATCGTCGCCAAGGTGATGCGCGACCGGATTATGGCGCGGCTCTCGCTGCGCTATCCGGAATTCGGCTGGGAGCGGAATGCCGGCTACGGCACCGCGCAGCATCGGGCGGCGCTGGAGCGGGTCGGCGTGACCCCGCATCACCGCAAAACCTTTGCCCCCATCAAGGCGCTGCTCGACCCCAGATGTTGAGTCGCGTCATCGGCAGAGCGCGACATATGGATTTTTAGGGTTCATAAAATGCCATAACCCTTTGATTCCAATATTTGAATCGAAAATATATGTTGACGCAGACTCCCCCCTGACTCATGTTTCGTCCCCGCTCGAATTTGGATCGCGGGCAGTAAAAAATGTCACAGGGGGCCAGGATGGAACGCAACACAATTATGACCGGCGGCTGCGTCGAGATCATGAATGCGCTGCCAGAGGCCTCGGTCGATATGATCTTCGCCGACCCTCCCTACAATCTCCAGCTTTCCGGCGAACTGCACCGCCCGAACAATACGCGCGTCGACGGCGTCGAGGAAGAATGGGACCGGTTCGCGAGCTTTGCCGAATATGACCGGTTCACCATCGCCTGGCTGAGCGCCGCGAAGCGTCTTCTCAAGGATACCGGCTCCCTGTGGGTAATCGGCAGCTATCACAATATTTTCCGGGTGGGTGCGGCGCTGCAGGATCTCGGCTTCTGGGTGCTTAACGACGTTATCTGGCGCAAGACCAACCCGATGCCGAATTTTCGCGGCAAGCGCTTTACCAACGCGCATGAAACACTGATCTGGTGCTCGAAGTCAGAGGAGGCGCGGCCGACCTTCAATTATCAGGCGATGAAGGCGCTCAATGAAGGCATCCAGATGCGCAGCGACTGGCTGCTGCCAATTTGTGGCGGTGCCGAACGGCTGCGTGATGCCGGAAAAAAATCGCATCCGACCCAGAAGCCGGAATCGCTGCTGCACCGGGTTTTGCTGTCCTCGACCAACCCCGGCGATCTGGTGCTTGATCCCTTCTTCGGCACCGGCACGACCGGCGCAGTCGCCAAACGTCTCGGGCGCGACTGGATCGGCATCGAACGCGACAAGGACTATATCGCCGTCGCTAACACGCGCATCAATGCGATCAAGAAGCTGGCGGACCCGTCCGCTCTGGTCAGCACACCGGAAAAACGCGGCGCGCCGCGTATTCCTTTTGGCGCAGTGGTTGAACGCGGTCTGCTGCGCGCCGGCGACAAGCTGTTCGATATCCGCAAGCGCGTCTCCGCCAAAGTCCATGCCGATGGCAGCATCGTCGCCGGCGACATACGGGGTTCGATCCATCAGGTCGGTGCCGGGGTACAGAATGCCCCCGCCTGCAATGGCTGGACCTTCTGGCATATCGAGCAGCGGGGCAAAATCGTGCCGATCGACAAGCTGCGCGACCGCGTCCGCGCCGAAATGGCGGAGCGCGCGGCGGCGGAATAGGCCAACAATGTCCAAACCCGGCTCCAAACCCGGAGTTATCGTCATACAGCGGCGGACCCAGCCGGTGCTGGACGCCCTCGCCCACGACTACACCGTCCATGATTACGGCCGCGCCGAAGACAAACCCGCCTTTGTCGCCGAGGTAGCCGGCGATGTCCGCGCCATGCTGACCAACGGTCGCGGCGGCGCCAGCGCGGAACTGATTGCCGCCCTGCCCCATCTCGAAATTATCTGCTGCTTTGGTGTCGGCTATGAGATGGTCGATCTGCCATCGGTGCGGCAGCGCGGCATGAAGCTTGCCAACGCGCCCGGCACCAACGATGTCGGCGTCGCCGAGATGGCGATCCTGCTGATGATGGCGGTCACCCGCCACCTTGTCGCCGCCGATGCCTATGTGCGCGCCGGCAAATGGGCAGAAGGCGGCGCCTTTCCCCGGCGTCATACAATCGGCGGCAAAAAGCTCGGCATCGTCGGGCTGGGCCGGATCGGAACCAAGATCGCCGAGCGCGCCGAGCCGTTCGGCATGGAAATCGGCTGGCATGGTCCCAACGACAAGCCGGATGCCGGATGGCAATATTTCCCCGAGCTAATCGCTTTGTGCGAGTGGGCGGATTATCTGATCCTCGCCTGCCCCGGCGGCGCGGAAACATATCATTTGATCTCGACCGAAGAGCTGAAAGCGCTGGGCCCGGGCGGGATACTCGTAAGCATCGCCCGCGGCAGCGTCACCCATCCAGACGCGGTGATCGCGGCGCTAACCAACCGAACCATCATGGGCGCCGGGCTCGACGTGTTCGAAGGCGAGCCCCATCTGCCCGAAACGCTCCGCGCGCTCGACAATGTCGTGCTGACCCCGCATCTCGGTGCGATTACCCACGAAGCGCTGGATAACGGGCTCGAATTGCTGCTGACCAATCTGCGGCGGCATTTCGCGGGAGAAGACGTGCTGACGCCGGTGTTGTTGGACGATTAGGAGTCCTACAAAACGGGTGCCTTCAGGGCGTGCGCCACAACTTTCTTCATAACCGTGGGCAGTGCGTGCTCGCCGAGACGTTCCGGCAGGCACCAGACGCCACCGGACACGCTCTCCTTTTCGACGATGCCCGCCTGAATCGATAGCTCCAGATGGAAATGGGTGAAGGTGTGCCGAACGATTCCGGTCAGGGCGCGCCAGTCCGCCTCCGCCGGTGCGGATTTTAACGCTGCCAACTCCGTCCACCCCTCTTCGCGCCATTCGGTCGAGGGGATTTCCATCATGCCGCCGAGCAGGCCGCTCTCGATGCGGCGGCGGATCAGCACTTCGCCGTCCTTGGTGACCGCCCAGAACGCCACCCCCTTGCGGGTTGGCTTGGTCTTTTTGGCGGCCCGTCTTGGCAGCTCTGCTTCAATACCCGCCGCATGCGCGGCACAACTATTGGCAATCGGACATTGGCCGCATTTGGGATTGCGCGGGGTACAAATCACCGCGCCGAGATCCATCAGCGCCTGGGCGTAATCGCCCGGGCGGCCCCGGCTGGTGGTTGGCGCGAGATCGGTGGCATGGCCTCGCATTTCCGTCTTGGCGTCCGGCATTGGCGTCTGAATGGCGAACAGCCTTGCCATGACCCGCTCTACATTGCCATCGACCACCGAGGTCGGGCGGTTGAACGCGATCGCGGCAATCGCGGCGGCGGTATAGGGACCTATTCCCGGCAGGCTCAGTAGCGCCGCCTCGGCACCCGGAAAGACGCCGCCATGATCCCGGCTGACCACCTGCGCGCAACGATGCAGATTGCGGGCGCGGGCGTAATAGCCCAGCCCCTGCCAGCCATGCAGAATTTCATCGAGATCGGCGGCGGCCAGCCCGTGGATGTCGGGCCAGCGTTCAAGAAAGCGCTGAAAATAAGGCCCCACGGTCACCACCGTGGTTTGCTGCAGCATGATTTCGCTGAGCCACACATGGTAGGGATCGGCGGTTCGACCGGAGAGCGCGCGCCACGGCATTACCCGGCGATGCCGGTCGTACCAGCCGAGCAGTTTCCGCCGCAATGCCGGCGCATCAATTACATCAGATTGAACGGCAATAACCATCTATACACAGGATATTGATTGGTGCTCATTGAAGGGCAGCCTACCATACGATTATATACGCTCTGACTTTAAGGCCGATCACGCAGGCAGGAAAGCGACCGGATGGCGAAGGAATATAGAGGAAAGGGCGCCCGGGCACTCGGCGCCCTGTTGCCAAAAATTGCGGCGCCCGCTGTGCGACGACGCGGTTTCACGGCGGTCGAAATCGTGACGCGCTGGGACGAGATCGTCGGCAGCGCGCTGGCCGCCGATTGCTCGCCCGAGCGGATCAGCTTCCCGCAGGGCGCGCGGATGGACGGCACGCTCCATATTCTGGCATCGGGGTCGATGGCGCTGGAGCTGCAGCATCTCGAACCGGTGCTGGTTGAACGGCTGAATAATTTCTGCGGCTATCGCGCCGTTGCCCGGATCGCCATCAAGCAAGCCTCCCACCGGGTTCGAACAAGATCGATCACGCGCAAGCCTTTGCCGCCGCTCGATGCGACCCGAGCAGCGAAAATCGAATCGCGGACCGGCAAAATCGCCGACGAAAATCTGAGAAACGCCCTCAATCGGCTCGGTGGGGCGCTCGAAAACCGTAAAATTACGGCCAAATAGCAGAAATTTACCGGAGCCAACCGATCCAGATTTGAGTCATGTAATGCTGGACCAAACGAGGCTCTCTACGCTATATCTAGTATGCAGGAGGATTTAATGCGGAACATTTGGGCATATGTCGTTGGCGGAGTGGTCACAATTGGCGCGGTTGTCACGTTGTACAGCGCCATAGAAGGCAACTCACCGACAGCTAAAACACGAACGCCAGCGCCGGCTGCGGTTAATCAAACCGCCAGCGTCGCTGCGCCGACGCCAGACGCCAGCTATGACATGGTCGAGGTGACCAAGGACGATTATGTCCTCGGCAAATCCGATGCGCCGGTGACGCTGATCGAATATGCCTCGCTGACCTGTCCGCACTGCGCCGCGTTCCACAACAACGTCCTGCCGATCATCAAGAAAGAATATATCGATACCGGCAAGGTCCGGATGGTGTATCGCGACTTTCCGCTCGACCAGATGGCGTTGACCGGATCCATGCTGGCGCGCTGCGCCGGTCGCGACCGCTATTACCCGTTTATCGACGC
>JBLHKG010000071.1:0-7653 GCA_047619835.1 Alphaproteobacteria bacterium | reverse complement strand
TTGCCCCTATGGCATCGGCACGCACCTGAAGGGCGTGTAGCTCGCCGCCGATCCGCGCGAGCAAACCCAGCCCCTCCGTCATTGCATCCGGTCTCAGAAAATCACTGACAAGCATCACGGAATTCTGCGGGACAATCCGCGGGATGCATACTTCGGGCCGCGATGCGCCACCTTCGCCGCGCGGGGTATCACAGAGCAAGTCAAGGCAGCGCTTGAAGTGCGCGCGCCCCAGTCCCGGCGCGTTCCAGCCCTCGATCTTGTCGCTGAAAAGGATCAGACCGACACGATCGGATCGGTGCATCAGCAAATACAGAAACACGCAGGCGAGCTTTGCCGCCAGCACCCACGCCGATCCGTCTCCCATCATCATCGACGCACTGCGGTCAACACAAATATACCACTCGGCGAACGCCTCCTTATTGTACCGGCGCACGACAAGGCCGTCCTGGCGAGAGCTTGCCCTCCAGTCGACCCCCCGCATCGGCTCGCCGGGCTCATAGGCCCGGAAATCAAGAAAATCCATTCCGGAGCCGGCTTGCATCCGGTTGACCCGACCCCCTTCCCTTACCGCACGGTGGCTGGCCCAGATCCGGTCCGCGATATTTGCCAGGCCGGGCAGTTCCTCGGCGACAAGCGCCGTGAGCGCCGATCTTACGTCCATTTTTCCTGCCAGGCGGAAACGAGTTCCTGCAACGCCTGATCGATGCGGATATTGTCCAGCTCACTTTCGATGGTCAGACAGACCCGATGCTGCAAAGCAGGCAGCGCGATAGCGGCAATATCGACGATCCCGACATGCGCCCTGCATTTTGCAATTGCATGGACCCTCGCCATCTTTAGAAGCGCCTGTATCGCGCGCGGACTGGCGCCGTATTTGAAATGGTGCCCAAGCGATGCAAGCGGCGTATCGTTCCCAGGGTGAGTCGCGAGAACAAGTTCGATAGCCGCCTCCCTGACATGTCGCGACATTATCACCCCCGTGGCATTGCGCATCATCTCTTCGATCAGTTCCGCCGGCACCACAACATCCATTCGGTCCGTAGGCTCCTCGTCGAGCGACGTATCGATCAGGGCCTGAAGAGCTTCTCTGTTGGGATATTCGATCACAATTTTCGCGATAAACCTGTCCAGCTGCGCTTCGGGCAGAATGTAGGTACCCTCGAGTTCAATCGCGTTTTGAGTGGCGACAACCCAGAATGGCTTCGGCAACGGGTGTCGTTTGCTGGCGAAGGTCACCTGTGTTTCCTGCATTGCTTCGAGAAGCGCCGCCTGGGTTTTGGGACTGGCCCGGTTGATTTCATCGACAAGAACAAACGACGAAAAAATTGGGCCTTCGCGAAACTCGAAGTTCCTCGCCCCTGTTTCATGGTCATCGATCAGCACTTCGCTGCCGGTGATGTCGGACGGCATAAGATCCGGAGTGCTTTGTATACGCGAAAAAGGAAGCCCTGTTGCGCCAGCGAGTGATTTTGCCAGATGGGTTTTTCCGAGACCCGGCATCCCTTCCAGGAGAACATGCCCACCGGCGAGAATGGCAATCAATAGCTGCGAAATGACAGGCTGCTGTCCGACAATGACCTCGTTCAGCGCTTCGTGAAGCCGCTGATATTCCGTTGCGAAGGCTTCCACCTCCTTGTCGCCGATTTCCGGTTTTACAATCATTGATTTTTATCTTGTCCCAACTTTAAGAGATAGCGCCGGACATGGAAGCGGTCTTTGGGCGAAATCCATAACCCGGAATATTGTCCTGACGTCGTAGCGGTTGGCGCATCATAAGGGATCATACCCTGATTGGCCGCTGGCAAATCCGAAAGCGGTGCGATTTCATTTCCCTGGCGCGTTGCGAAATCTCCGTTCTTACGATCGATCGGCGTGAATATTTTCTCGAACCGAACTGCCGCGCGGGCATTTTTTCCTGGCGCCAGCTGCGCCGCATCGCTGCCGGCAGCGTCATTCGCCGGGGCATCGCCAGTGATCCGACGGCGTCCGGACCGATCGCCGCCTTTGTCGGACTGGCCGGTCGCCAACGCGCCCGTCGGCGACCCGGAAATCTGTTCGTCGCGCCCGGACGCGCTGGTGGCCTTTTCCCGTCGCGCCCGAGGCCCATCCAAATTGTTTGGTCTATTTGAGAACGCATCGCCGAAAGGCCGCGAAGCCGGCGAAACATGGGACTGCGGACGATGGTCGGTACCGGCGTCCCGATCAGAATTTTCGAGGCTTTGCCTGAGTTCCTGGAATAAGGGCTGCGCAACCGTCCCGGTCGCCGTGCGGCGGGCCAGCCCTGGTTTTTGTTCAACAGCGCCCCTTTCAGACACGGGAGAGACCGGCGCGAACAACATGAAACCGCCCGCCGCCGCGAGGCCGGATATCGTCAGCCACCGCCTTTGTATCCTGTCGCCGGAATAGGGATGATCCTGTACAGGACCATTTAGAACTGCCGCTTCGGCCTGCCGCAGCAGAAAGCCCTGGGTATTGTCGGCACGACCCCACTGCCAATCCAGATTTTCGATAAGGGTGACAAACAGTTCAGGTTGACGATATGTCCGGTCGGCCTCAATCGCGGCTTCTTTCATGGTGGGCCAGCAAACGACCCCGCCAACGCAAAACGCAACCAGAAGCGCCAGCAGTATTGTGATCGCTGGCAAGGACCGCCAATCGGAAAAGCCGCTAATGCACGCGGCGCCGGCCGCCAGCAACAGTCCGGCCGCCGTCCAGCATACGATTTCCATGAAGCGCGACAGCCGGTGCGACCAAAGCGACATCCTGACGCCCCTGAGAGCCTTAACGAGCTTTGTATCAAGTTGACCCATTTTCACACGGTACCCGGCAACCAACTGTTTGCCGCAACAAATGAAATTGCCGCGAAGGTCATTTTGAGTGCGGCAGAGACGATACTATTCGCCAAAATGCGTGAATACCCTATACAGAGCGCCCCTAAAATGGCTGTGATTACGGTCGCTTCCCCACTCAGAAAAACCAGGCTGCGCAGCAAGGATTCAAGGCTGACAACGCCACCAAGCCATAAAATCACTTCAAGGGGCATCATAACGATTACCAGAAACCAGAAACCCAGCCATTTTGCCGGCGTTGCCGAATCTGTCGCATAGTGGATGGCAAAAATCGGCAGCGCGACTGCCTGGGCGATCCATAAAACCCGCAGGCCGAGACTCAGATTTTTCCGGTCAAGCCCGTTTTCCCATCCATATATGGCCATCGCCCCGCTGCACCAAATGGTAAAAATGAATGCCAGCAACAGGCCGCATGTCAGGGACGACCGAACCGATGTCAATTGCGGTGCCTTTCATCGCTGGGGGTCAACTCCAGATGATGCCAGGCTTTCCCGGGCACATTTTTGAACAAGGGCGATGGGGCGCCGCCCTGCTGGAATACAAGGAGCGCGGGCGACCGATGATCGGTTTGCCGGACAAACAATCTTTCAGGCTGCGTCCCCGCCTGCCGCGCCGAATTTCCGTTTGCGTGCCAGGTTTCGCGCTGCTTCAGACCCGGAACATCATACAGCGTGCCGTCAAGCGACAGAAGCGATCCGCGTGTGAGCGTGCTGCCCAGAGCAAGGAGACCGCTCTTGCCCCGCGACCCGGTCAATCGCGCGACAGGCGGCTGTCCGACAACGCGTCGGAAAACAATTTCATGTTTCGAAAACAGGAAAGTTTGGACGATAATTTCCTCCTGCCAGCTGCCATCCCGACCTATTTCATAAACAGGCACAAGATCGTTCGCCGCAGAACTCCGGTCCAGCACATAGCCGGCAGGCCTGAGCCGCAGAGATGCCTTTCCACGTCCATGGACATGGATAACCACCGTTTCTCTGCGCCATCGATCGCCCTCTGTGGATTTACCCCAGACAACGGCCTGGGTGAGCGGTACACCCCAATACCAGATCACCCCCCCCAGCCCGGTCATGGCAACGATTGCCAGCAAGGGCAACCAGATATTTCTCGATATGAATACAGAAAGCCCCAGAACAGCAAAATAACCGAGAACAAACGCGATCAATAACGCGAAGCGAGCCGGCCCGGCCATTTCGTCAAACAGAGGCGCCAACTCGGCGGCATCCGGCAGGGAGGGCCGCGGCTGCGCAAGAAGTCGGTCGAGCGACGCCGGAAGGTCGGCAATGTTGCCGACTCTCTGGACAAAACGAGCCGCACACCCCGCTGCCTTGGCAATTTCCGCCTCTAATTGCGAATTATCGGTGACAACCAGCAAAATCCGGCCGCAATCTGCGGCAAACAGGCCGAATGCATTGAGCTGATCCGCCGTCATCCGCCGCAATTCCCCGGAATAAAGGACCACGGCATCCGCGGCGGCGTACCCGGCCGCAGTATGTGGCCAGGTGTCGATACTGCCGGGTAAAAACAGAAGGCCAGACACGTTAATCGAAATCGGCAATCCGTCCACCGCCTGTGGCGATGCCATCGGCACGAAACGTTTTCCCGCCAAGGGGGTGAACAATCGCGCCGCCGAGCGCGCGATTCGGTTGTCATCGCTGAAGGCGGTGGCCGTCACAAACCCGTCTGCCCCAACCGGAACCGGAACGAACACGGTGCGCGGCACACCGCCATCCACATCGAACCGGACTTCTGTAATCTGTCTACCGCTTTGAATGACGACACGGGTTTTGCGCGCCGCGTCGGAGTCAATTTTTACAGCGATTTCCCCCATCGCCTCAGCGCGGGCATGGCCGTTCCATGCAGGGGTGATGGTCAGCTTGACGACTTCACGCCCCGCAGCCGTGCCCGCAGCCGTGCCCGCTGCCAGGAGAAGAAGGCCGGTCAGAAAGCAGACGATCTTCACCTGGCAGCAACACTCTCAAGGGTTCATGAATTTTTTCAAATCAACGTGTCGCCAGGTTCAAAGCGATGACGCTCCGCGCCGTAACGAGGGATTTGACTCCTTCCCACCACCGCGTCTGCTTGTTTACCCACGACCCATCTTCTTGCTGCTGGCCGATCAGCTTGCCAGCAAGATCGTTGCGCCAGTTATGCTTGACGCCTTTGCTATCGACGATAACGGGTTCCCCCATGGCATACATGCTTTTCGCAAACGCCGTGTAATAATAATAGAGACCCTGCTTGCTTTTAGAGCCGGGATTATCATCCACCGTATAATTCTTGCGAATCCAGCCATAGGCCGCCTGTATTCGGGGGTCCTTCTTGTCGACTCCGGCAAACAACAGCGAGATCAACCCGGCATGGGTCATCGAACCGTAAGATCCGGTGCCGCCGTGGGGGCTGTATCCCGGCATGTAGGTGAAGCCGCCGTCGTTGCCTGCCCATTTCTGGTCGTTGCTTTCACTTCGATTCTGCGACCGGCTGACGAACAGAAGCGCTCTTTTCCATGCGGGATCCTCGGGCGCGACCCCCGTCGCTTTTAAACTCTCCAGCGCATACAGCATGTTTGAAAGATCCGGCCGCTCATCGCCGCCATAGCCCATGCCGCCATGATAGGCGTGACCGGAATCATAACCGTTTTTCGCCGTGTGCTGCAGACCCGTTATGAATTTCTGGGCCTTGGCAATGACGTCCTTATATTTGGGGTTACGCGTAGCCGCCAAAGCGGTAATCGCCGTGGCTGTATTGTAGTTACGATTCTGGATGCTTTCGGACACCGAGCCATCCGGCTTTACGTTTTTGAGAAGGAACTGGATCGGCCGCGTGATAAACGCCCCGTCCTGTTCGGAATATCCACGGTGGCTTTCCAGAAATGCCCTGAGCGCAAGCGCCGTGATGCCGACCGATTTAGCCCACGAGCCGTCCTCAGCCTGATTCGCGCGCAGATAACGCAACCCCTGATCGGCGGCGCGTTTGGCCTTGCTTTTAATCTTGGGGTCCATCACCGGGTCGGCAATGGCGGTATGCGTCATATTTCCCAGACCGACGATTGCGGCAACAAGCGCCGCTGAAAACCTGATCAACGTACTCCTCCTCATTCCTCTCTCTCCGTTTCCTTGGTTAAACTTTTTCCTAATATTTGGGAAAAGCCACAAAATAATATTAACACTAAATCGTAAAATAACATCGGCGGATAGGCGTATCGGAGCCCGCCGAACGGGGTAAATGCATAAAACCACTGGCTCCGCAGATAGTCGAATTGCAATCCTGCCGCGACATAACTCAAGGGACTGACGGCGATCACGCCGTTGGTGAAAGTATCGCTGTACCCGAAATAAGCAACCCATGAACTGACCCAGACTGGCGCCAGGGCGGCGGTCAGAAACAGGCCCAGGGTCATTACGACGGCATGCCGCTGCAAGGGCCGAACGAGCATCAACAGGCGGGCTATCCGTTCCATCGTAAAACAGAGGAGAGCAATGGAAAAACCGAATCTTGCGAGGATATTTACCGCCGTGCCGCCCCCGGTGTGAAAGGCAACAAGCAAAGCCGCAAAGAGGCCAAGAAAAGAAATCCACAATATCTCCGTCCCCCAAGGAAGCGCGGGCAAATTCTTTGGGACGGGCATGGTCAATACCCAACCGACAACGATACCGCCTCCGAGAATGAGAGGTGTACTTTGCCGGGGATAGACATCGTATAAAAAATCAATGGCGGCCAGCGGCAGATGAGCCAGCAAAAGGGCCGCAAATACCCGAAGACCATATGTCCTGAAATTCAACCCTTGCATCCCGTAACCGCTGCCATCAGTTGGCGCCTCCAGTTTTCTTCCGCCTGCGGTACAGCCACCAGACAAACCATGTGGCCCCGGGCAAAATCAGGCACAGCGCCAAACCTGGTCCGACAGCCTGTTCGGGTAGCAGCGACGCACCGTTGCCGGCCAGCGCCAGCGCAAAAATCGCATTGCCGAAGGCAGACAGTAAGATGAAGGGAACGATTGCGAGTCGCGCGGCACCAGCGGCAAGGGAGGTTACTTCCGCCAGCACCGGCACAGGCCGGCTCAGGAAAACGACAAGCAGCGTTGGCGCTGCCGACATCCTGGGAATAAAACGTTGTGGAAACAGCCGCCCGGCAGCGTAACCCACCATGCTTCCCGCCATCAGCCCTATCCATATGCAGGAAGCCCCGGCAAAAAAACCAAGGCGGGCTCCCATTAATGTCCCGACTATGCTGGAAGGCACCGGAAGAAAAATATCGCCGGCGAGCAATGCCGCGCCCATTATGCCGAACAGCGTTGCATTCTGACCGCTCAAATCGAGCCACCGCTCTCCGGGAAGTTCTCCGACAACCAGAAACGGTACGATTGGGATAGCCAACAAAACGAGCGGAAACAACGCGCCCTTTACCAAATTGGTGTGCATCACACGATTGTCATATCTTGTCCGTGCTCAGATTGTTTGAGACAGATGGCTGGTGCTGTCAGTCTAATGCGAACCAGTCTCCGGATTGACGGTCGACGCCCGCTTCAAGCCACTACTCGCCTCAAGCGGATTTGCTCTGACACTACCGTCCCTGCCGCTTCGCCATGATGCTGGATTACCCGCTAAATACCCGGAATAGCGCACAGACTTGGACTGCCAGAACCATGTTTTATTATTACATATCAATAACTCAAGTGTTGGCGGAGGATCCAGTCGACTGCGAACCCGTCTCTCCCTTGATATACCCTGTTAATCGCTAAAAACAGGGTATTTTGATGTTTTTCGCTCGCAAAATTCCGTTCTTACACGCCTTAAAGCCCGGT
>JBLHKG010000070.1:0-7679 GCA_047619835.1 Alphaproteobacteria bacterium | reverse complement strand
TGACCGGGATTCAGCATCGCTGGCAGCCGATCTTTGTGACCCACCCCGAGACCGGGCGGACGGCGCTTTACGTCAATCGCCTGATGACCGCCCGCATCGAGGGCATGGACAAGGATGAGAGCGACGAAATTCTTGCGGCTTTGTGGGAAATTTCCGAGGCGCCGGACAATGTTCTGACCCATGTCTGGACGAAGGGCGATCTGCTGATGTGGGACAATTACTGTTCCTGCCATGCGCGCACCGATTTTCCGGCCGAGGAGACCCGGCTTCTGCGGCGTTGCACCATTCAGGGCGTTCCGATGATCATGGCGCAATGATCGTTGCGGAGGGGTTTTACGGCTGCTCCCTTTCGCGTTCAACGGTCTGGTGATACCCTTCGGTCAGCTTGAAAATGGAAGGAATTACGGGCCATGCCGACGATTGAAGCCAACGGAGAAACCATCTTCTATATCGATGAGGGGGCCGGCCCGCCGGTTCTGTTCATCCATTCGCTCGGCTCCAATAATTCCCTCTATGTTGACCAGATCGCCGCGCTGAAGGACCGCTATCGCTGTATCGCGCCGGATTGCCGCGGCCATGGCGCCAGCTCCTATAACGGGATTTTCACGGTCGAGGATGCCGCCGCCGATCACAAGGCAGTGCTGGATCATCTCGGCATCGATAAATGCCATATTGTCGGGCTGTCGATGGGCGGGCCGATTGCGCTCAACTTCAACACAAGATGGCCGGACGTGGCGCAATCGATGGTGATCATCGATTCTTTTGCGCGCGTCCGTGCCGGCGCCGAAGACCGCATCTATGCGACGCAGGAAGCGGTGGCCTATCTGTCGATGCTCGAATTCGGCAATCAATACGCCGGCGACCGGCTGATGCCGACGACGCAGATCGACAAGCTCGATGAGCTGGCGGCGGAAATTGCCAAATGCCCGTCCAAGGCCTATGTCGATACGGTGCGGGCGATCTTTACCTACGACGGTACCGGCGATCTCGCCAGGGTGACGGCGCCGACCCTGGTCCTGATCGGCGATAGCGACGATGCGACGCCGATGTCCGAATCCGAATTTATCCGGGCCGGCATCAAAGGGTCGGAGATCCACATCATCCCGGATGCGGGTCATCTTTCGACCATCGACAGCCCGGCTGAAGTCACCGCCGAGCTGTCGGCGTTTCTTGGGGCGCAGGGTTAGCGTTTCTCTGAGCCGCTTCGCGCCTCAATCCCACCTCACCCCGGCCCTCTCCTCCCCAAATGGGCGGAGAGGGAGAAATCCGAAATCCTGCGATTGCTACATCTTCAATAGACGCCTGGCATTGCCGTTGAGGATCTTCTCGCGATCCTCGGTGCCGAGCGGGATGGTTTCCATCCATTCGGTGCCCGGCGCATTCTCGACATAGGGCCAGTCGACCGAGAACAGGATGCGGTCGACGCCCATCTCCATCACGCTGCACAGCAGTGCCGCGTCGGAGAAATTGCCGCTGGTGGTGATCCAGAAATGCTTGCAGAAAATGTCGCGGAACGCGAGTGAGTTGCCGTCCTGACGCGTCGGGTTGGCGAGGCTGTGGTTGATCCGCCACAGCAGGAAGGGCAACCCTTCGCCCATATGGCCGACGATGATCTTGAGATCGGGATATTTGTCGAACACGCCCGACATGACCATGCGGACGCAGGCGGTCGCGGTTTCGACCGTGAATCCCCAGGCGGCGGACAGGATGCCGGGATATTTCTCGACGTAATCCTTGTAATAGGCGTTGATGACGTCGGGATGCGGGCGGCCGGGATGGATATAGATCGGCATGTCGAGCGCCTGGGCGCGCTCAAAGATCGGCCAGAAGCTCTGGTCGTCGATGAATTTTCCATCGGTCAGCCCATGGACCATGCCGCCCTTGAAGCCGAGATCGTTGACGCAGCGCTCCAGCTCGTCGGCGGCAGCTGCCGGATTGCGCAGCGGCAGCGAGGCGAACCCGCCAAACCGGTCGGGCTTGCTGTCGATCACCGCCTTGAGCCGGTCATTGACGCCCCGGGCGCGGACCGCGGCCTCGTCGAAATCGAACGCCTGGGCGCCGGGTGGGCAGTGCGACAGGATCTGGATATCGATGCCGGCGTCGTCCATCTCCTTGACCCTGACATCGGTCATGTCGAGCAGACGGTTGCGAGTCGCTTCGCCGCCGCCGGCCTTCTTGTTCACCTTCTCATCGACATCGACGTCGAGGTAATGCTCTTCAATCGCAATGACTTGCGAACCTGATTTCGTGGTCATTCGGTTTTCTCCCTGTTCTCACGCGTAATTGCGCAGGCTGATGGTGATTTTAGGGACGGAACCGGTTGCCGCAAGGGCGAGAGGTCAGAATGCGCCGTACAGCGCGCGAGGGTTGTCGACCAGAATTTTGCGCCGCAGCGCTTCGTCGGCGACCCAGTCGGCGAGCTGATCGAACAGCAAGCCGTCATTGGGCATGGTGCCGTAGAAGGTCGGGTGCGGCCAGTCGGAGCCCCAGATGATCCGGTCGGAATTGGCTTTGACCAGCGCCTCGGCAAACGGCGTCACATCGCGATAGGGCAGGGTACCCTCCCCGGTGATGCGGTAGGAGCCGGAAAATTTCACCCAGCATTTTCCGTCCCGCACCGACGCGAGCAGTTCCTGAAACCCCGGATTGTCGATCCCATGTTCGGTTTTCATATAGCCGAGATGCCCGACCACGACATCGACCGCCATGCCACTGAAGGTTTCGCGCAGATTTTCGAACTCATGGGCATGGATCAGCACTTCGAGATGCCAGCCGAAATCCCGGATCCGCTCGGTAAATTTCTGCACCGCGCCGATGCCGTCGAACGGCATGCCGCCCTTGTCGACCAGATTGACCCGCACGCCGCGCACCCGGCGCCCATGAAAACCCTCCAGCTCTTTGTCTGTTACATCCTCGCCGAGGGCGGCCACCGCCAGCAGCCTGTCTCCCGACGCCGCCACCGCATCGAGGATCGCGCTGTTATCGATGCCGTAGACGCTCGGCTGGGTCAGCACGCCCTTGTCGATGCCGAGGACCTTATGCAGCCGGTTATAGGCGCTGAGCGGCGCGTCCGGCGGGGTATAGCCGCGCGCCGGTGAATAGGGGTATTTCGCCTCCGGCCCGAACACATGCGCATGGGTATCGATGGCGCCCGCCGGCACCTCGAACACCGGTTTTGTCGGTTCCGGATCAGGTCCGGGACAGAACGGAATGACGGCGGACATGTATGTCTCCTATTTCAAATTCCACTTATGTGGAACCGCACCAGCCCGCTCCCCCACCCGGCCACCCATCAGGATACTCGCATTGGGTGGCCGGGTGGGGGAGCGGGCTGGCATGGCCAATTGCAGAATAAAATCACCCCGTAAATTCGACGATATCGAACCCGGTAAACCGGTCGACCAGATAGATCAGCCCGCGTTCGTCGATCTCGACATCGTTGGTCTGCGGCGCCGGGTGGCCATTGACCGGCTCGGGCAGAAAATACCCGACCTCACGCGGCGCGCGCGGATCGGCGATATCGACAATGCGCAGCCCGCCGCTGAACCACGCGCAATAGATCAGGCTGTCTTTCAGATTTTCCTGAAACTGATGCGCGCCGAATCTTGTGTTGGGCTGCTGGCTCCACGGGCTGTCGGCCTCACTCACCTGATAGATCGACAGCGGCTGCATGTTGGCCGGGTCGGTGATGTCGAACACCCAGAGATTGGCGTGCGGCCGGCCGCGCCGCGCCTCCGCTTCGGCCTCGCTGTAATACTGGTCCTCCTCATCGATGGCGATGGCGAGGTCACGGCCGCCGATGCGAAACGGCAGCCCCATGAAGGTGTGGCTCGGCTCGGGGAAGGGCGGGTGATAGTTATATTCGCCGATGGTCTTGGGCGCTTTGATATCGGCGATATCGATGATGCGCAGCCCGGCATGCCAGCACCCGGCGAACAGCCGGTCGCCGTGGCGCATCGCGTGATGCAGCCGGCATTCATTGCCCGCCCAGTGCGGCATCTCGCCGCCGGCCAGATGCTGGCCCGGCATGTGCCAGCGCGATACTTCGACCGGCTGGGCCGGGTTGCTGATGTCGTAATTGACCAGAATATTGCCGACATAGCCCTCCATCTCGGTCGAGATATAGGCGTAGTTTTCATCCATATCGAAGCGGTGAACGCCGATCCCGCCGGTCTTCTGATAGGCGATCTCCCTCGGCGCCGATTTGTCGGAGACGTCGTAAACCTTGAACCCGCCATTGTCGTAATGCTCAACATCGGCGGCCTCAATGCGCGGGATATCGGCTTCCTTGAGCCCCAATTTGTCGGCCAGCTCGGCATGGGTCGGCTCGCGCCCCAGCATCTCGATCAGCCGCGCCCGCATCGGGCCAAGCTGCTCCGCCTTGCGCCCGATGCCCTGATTATTGCGCTCATGATTTACGATCATCACATCGCCGATCACCCGTGCCTTGTGGCTGTGCGAGGTGCGGTCCTCCAGCGTGATGGTCGACACCACCTTCGGGTTGGCCGGATCGGAAATATCGACAATCGAGGTGCCGAGGCTCGCCTTGTTCGGCAGATGGCCGACATAGGCGTAATTGCCATCGATATAGACCTGCCCCGCGCCCGGCAGATCGAGATGACCGATGCGTCTGGTGCGGTGCGCGATAGAGCCGCCATTGCGGTCCTGTGTGACCATGAGTTGGTGCCTCGATGTGTGGTTGATGGGGGTGAGGCTAGGACATAAAGGCGGGGCGGCGCAACGGGAGGGCTGGAAATTAAGGTTTTCCCGTCGGACAAGGTGCGGGGGACAGCGGGAACATGGCGCCGCCCGGCGGACCCAATCCCATAAGTAAATATATTGTATAAATACAAATATTTACTATATACTGCATAATTGCAAAATATGAGGAGCGACACTCATGGCGGTTCAAACCGACACCGTACAGCGGCCTCCAATCGACCCGCTGGCAAGCCACGACCATGCGGCGGCAGGGTTGAAAGCCTTTTTTGTCCTCGCCGATTATTGGAAGCTCAACCGGGAATCGGCCAGGATTCTGCTGGGCCGGCCCTCCGAGCGGACCTATTACAACTGGAAGGCGGGTCAGGTCGCGATGCCGTCTCACGATACGATGAGCCGGCTGGGCTATCTGCTCGGGATCCACCGGGCGCTGCGCACGCTGTTTTCCAATCCGGAGAACGTCTATGGCTGGATCACCCGCGAAAATGACGATTTTAACGGTCAGTCGCCGCTTCAGAGAATGTTGGGTGGTGAGATCACCGATCTGGCGTATGTGCGCCAGTATCTCGATGCGCTGCGCGGCGGCTGGGTTTAGTGCCGGACGATTTCCGCCTGACACATGTCGCCTGGCGGCAGGGCTGGCGCATCGTTCCAAGCAGATTCCCGTCGATCAATCTGTTTGAAGATCTGACAAACGATCCGGCTGAATGGGAACTTCTGGCGGAGATCGAGGCGGCGGTAAATCCACGCGTTCGCGATGATTTGGGAGAGATCCGGCTCGTGCCGCCGGAAATGCGCGTCGCCTCGACAATTGTGATGGCGCCGTTCATTCATCTGAACCCCCTGGGGTCGCGCTTCAGCGATGGAGGCTATGGCGTATATTACGCTGGCGACAGGCTTGAAACAGCCATACGGGAAACCGTCTATCATCTCGAAGTTCGACTCGGCGCCGGCCACGCTGCCCCCGACGATCTGGACCAGCGAGTATATGTCGGAGAGATAGAAGGCGACTTCATAGACCTGACGCGCAATCCCAATGAAGCTGCGCCCCTCCTGCACCCAACCGATTATGGCGCCAGTCGGCGCTTTGGCGCGGAGGCCCGCAAAGCCGGACGCGACGGCATTCACTATGAAAGCGTCCGTCACCCCGCAGGCCGCGCCCTTGCCGTCTTTGTTCCACCACGCGTGTCTCCCCCGCGTCAGGAGCGGCATCTGCGCTACGACTGGGACGGCACGCGGATCAGGCGGTATTTCGATTATTCGACCGAACAATGGATCGGGCTGTAGCGCATAAATCGGGCGGTCCCATATCTCGCCCAGATGACCCGCCTCCCAAATTCCGATACACCGGGCTCACACCAAATTCAGGGAGACCGCGATGTTCACCATGGGGATTGTCGGGCTGGGCGGCTTTGGCCGGCTGATTGTCGGCTCGGTGCAGGGGGTCAGCGACACTGTCCGGTTCAAGCGCGCCGTCACCCGCACGCCGTCGAAAGTGGAAGAGTTCGCGGCGGACAAGGGTCTCGCGCTCGGCGACGATCTGGCGGCGATGCTGAACGATGACGATATCGCCGGGGTGGTGATCGCCTCACCGGCCCATGCCCATGTCGAACAGGCCTTGGCGGCGATTGAGGCGGGCCGGCATGTGCAGGTGATCAAGCCGCTGGCGCTGACCCGCAGCGATGCGGCGCGCCTGTATGAGGCGGCCGATAAAAAGGGCGTGACGCTGGGCGTCTCCTATGAGCGCTGCTTCCTGCCGGCGGCGGACGAGTTTCGCCGGCGCGTGCTGTCCGGCGCGTTGGGCCAAATCGTTCATGTCGAGGGGGCCTATTGCGTCCATCGCTATCTGCTGATGACTCGCGAGCACTGGAAGACCGATATCACCGCCGCGCCGCCCGGCGCGCTGGCCGATCACATGCTCTATATGATGATCGAGCTGGTCGGTGCGGTGGAGGAGCTCCACGCCACCGGGCTGCATCAGGCGACCGATCTCAGCGCCGCCGATACCTCGATTGTCACGCTGCGCCTCGCCGGTGGGGTCAGCGGGCTGCTGACGGCGATTGGCGTGACCGCCGGGTTCGCCAGACTGCATTTCTTCGGCACCAAAGGCTCGCTCGAATGGCACGGCGCGGACCGGCTGGAGTTCACCCCGGTCAGCGGCGAGGCGGAGATCATCGAGTTCCCGGCGTTCGACCCGCTCCGGGAACAGACCGAAAGTTTCGCCGCCGCCGCCGAGGGGCGGGGCACCTACCGGATCTCTCCCGCCAACGCCATCGCCGGTGTCGCCGCCGTCGAGGCCATGGGCGTTTCCGCCGCGAAAGGCGAGTCCGTGCGGCTTTAAGGCGTAAACGGCTCGCCGAATACCGGTTCGGCGTGGCGCAGCGGCGGCAGCGCCCAGGTGCCGGTTGGCGGCGGGCGGATATCCGCATCGACATGAACATCCAGCAGGACCGGTTTATTCAGCCTGATGGCGTGCTCCAGCGCGCCGGCGAAATCCTCTGACTTCGTCACGGTAATGCCCTCAACCCCGGCGGCGCGGGCCCAGGCGGCGAAGTCCGGATTGTAGGGCTGTTTGTTGCCGTCCTGATAGAACGCGGTGCCGATCTCTCGCCCGTCGAACAGCCCGCGCTGGATATCGCGGATGGCGCTCCACGAAAAATTGTTCCACACCACCCAGACGGCGGCGATGTTGTATTCGACCGCGGTACACAATACATGCGGCACCATGGTGAACCCGCCATCGCCACAGATCGCGACACAGGGCCGGTCCGGCGCGGCGAGCTTGGCGCCGAGGATGCCGCTGGGTCCGAACCCCATGCCGGAAAACCCCCATGTGTTGAGCATGGTCTGTGGCTGGCGCGCCTCCCAGAACTGCATGTACCAGTTATGGTGAACCCCGGAATCGAGCGAAATGATAGCATCGTCCGGCAACACCGCGCGGCAGTCGGCGACCACCCGTT
>JBLHKG010000069.1:0-7699 GCA_047619835.1 Alphaproteobacteria bacterium | reverse complement strand
TAATATGGCAAAGCTGAAACTCACTCTGGCGATGGGCGATTATGAGATCGTCCGTGCCCTCAAGGAAGGCAGCGTGCAGCCCGACGGGATCGAGCTCAACGTGTTGACCAAGATGGATTCGACCACGCGGCACTGGCGGTTCCTGCGCAATCAGGATTTCGATGTCGCCGAGACCTCGTCCTCGTCCTATCTGGTGGCGCGCGATCAGGGGCTGCCGTTTGAAGGCATCCCGGTGTTCCTGCATCGCCGGTTCCGTCACGGCTTTATCTTTATCAATACGACCAAGGGCATCGAGAAGCCGACCGATCTGATCGGCAAGAAGATCGGCGTCAAACAGTACCAGTCGAGCGCCCAGCTGTGGATGCGGGGTATTCTGGAGCATGAATATGGCGTACCGCACCGCTCCTGCGAATGGTTTTCCGAGCTTGATGAGAGCATCGAATTCGAGCCGCCCGCCGATCTGAAACTCACCAGAATGGCGGACGACCAGTCGTGCGAGCAGATGCTGGCCGACGGCGAGCTCGACGCCGTGCTGCATCCCGATCTGATCAAGCCGCTGGTCGATGGCGATCCGCGGGTCGGGCGGCTGTTCCCCGATTTCAAGACCGAGGAAGTCGAGTTTTACAAGCGCACCCAGATCTTCCCGATCATGCATGTAATGGGCATCAAGCGGGAGATCGTCGAGGAATATCCCTGGGTGCCGATCAACCTGTTCCACGCCTTTAACGAGTCGAAGGCGCTGGCCATGAAGCGGATGGTCAATCCGCGCATCGTGCCGCTCGCCTGGTATCGCGAGGCGTGGGAGGAGCAGGAAGAGGTGATGGGCGGCGATCCGTGGGAGTATGGGATGACCGACAAAAACGTCAATCAGCTCACCAAGATGGTCCAGTATTCGCACGAACAGGGCATGCTCAGCCGCCAAATCCCGCTGGATGAGCTGTTTCTCAGCGTCGATCAGGGCCGCAAGCGCGGCGATGAGTTCCGGGTTTAGGGGTATGTTTCCAAGCGGTACCGGCCCTCTCCCCCACCCGGCCACCCACAAGGATACTCGCATGGGTGGCCGGGTGGGGGAGAGGGCCGGTGCGATCGATACAAATGAGTCCCAACCCTTTACGTAGCGCCGATTCTGGGGCATCTATCGGCCTCCTCGGCACAACATGAAATACCAATGACATGAAGCCTGCTGCCTTTACCTATCACGCGCCCGGCACGATCGACGAAGCCGTCGCCCTGCTGGCCGAACATGCCCCGGAAGACGGGCGAATTCTTGCCGGTGGCCAGAGCCTGGTGCCGACCATGGCATTCCGTCTCGCCCGCCCGCCGCATCTGATCGATATCAATAATGTAGCCGGGCTCGACCGGCTGGAAGTCCGCGGCGACACGCTGCATATCGGCGCCCGGGTGCGCCATGCGGCGTTTCACAAGCCGGTCTGCGAGGGCCCGCTCGGCGCGCTGCTCAGCACGGTGGTTGCCAAGATTGCCCATCTGCCGATCCGATTGCGCGGCACGTTCTGCGGCAGTCTCGCCCATGCCGATCCGGCGTCGGAATGGTGCATGGTCGCGGCGACGCTCGATGCCGAGATGGTGGCGCTGAGCACAGGCGGCGAGCGGGTCATTGCCGCGCGCGATTATTTCGAAGGGGTGATGAGCACCGCGCTGAATGAGGACGAGTTGCTGGCCGAGGTTCGCCTGCCGATATTGGCCGAGGGCACCAAATTCGGTTTTCAGGAATTCAGCCGCCGGGCCGGTGATTTCGCCATTGCCATGGCGCTGGCAACATATCGCATCACGGACGGCAAAATCACCGATGCCCATATCGGTATCGGCGGCGCTGAGGACCGGCCAAGGCGGATTGCCGAGGCCGAGGCGGCGCTTAACGGTGCGGCGCCGGGTGACGACGTGTTTGCCGCCGCTGCCGAGGCCGCCTCCCAGGCGGTCGATCCGATGGTAGATGCGCAGAATAATGCGCTTTATCGCCGCGATCTGGTGCGGGCCATGACGGAACGGGCGCTCAAGGCCGCGGCCCAGAGTTGATCCAGAGCTGATTGAGAGCTGACAGAATCATGAACGAAAAAATCGATATCACGCTGACCGTTAACGGTCGCACCCATACCGCCCATGTCGAGGCGCGCAAGACGCTGGCCGATGTGATCCGCGAAGATTGCGGCCAGACCGGCACCCATCTCGGCTGCGAACACGGCGTCTGCGGCGCCTGTACCATCCTGCTGGATGGCGAGCCGGTGCGCTCCTGCCTGATGTTCGGCATTCAGGCCGAGGGACGCGAGATCCGCACCGTCGAAGGGTTGGCCGACGGCGACAGGCTGCATCCGCTGCAGCAGGCCTTTACCGACAATCACGCGCTGCAGTGCGGCTATTGCACGCCGGGCTTTCTGATGCTGGCAACCGGCGTACTGGAAGCCAACCCGGATATCAGCGACGACGACCTCAACGATGCTTTGGCGTCGAACCTTTGCCGCTGCACCGGCTATCAGAACATCATCAAGGCAGTTCGCCAGGCGCGCGATCAGATGAAGGCCGGCTGATGGCGCCCCAGAGCAATATAGCGGTCAGAAACGAGATGCTCGGCCATCTCGGCGACAGCGTTCCCCGGCTCGAAGACCCGCCGCTGATTACCGGGCGCGGGCAATTTGTCGGTGACATCAGTTTCCCCCACCAGCTTCACATGCGGGTGGTGCGTTCGCCGCTTGCCCACGGCACGATCAAGGGGATCGACACGACCGCTGCAAAGGCCGTTCCCGGCGTGGTCGCGGTCTGGACGTCGGAGGATATCGACGAGATTCCGCCGATCGATTTCCGTGAGGGCAGCAACCCGCAGCTCGCGCTTTTCCGCCAGTACGCGCTGGCGCGGGAAAAGGTGCGCTATGTCGGAGATCCGGTGGCGGCGGTGTTCGCCGAAGACGCCTATATCGCCGAGGATGCGGCCGAGCTGGTGGTGCTCGACCTTGACCCCCTGCCGGTGCTGGTCAATGCCGACGATCCGCCGCAGGATTTCAAGGATGGTCAGACCACGGAGGCGGCAATTGTCGGTCAGGGCTATGGCGATATCGAGGGATCGTTCGCCAATGCCTACAAGATTGTCGAGATCGACGTAAAAATCGGTCGCCATTCAGGCGTGCCGCTGGAATGCCGCGGCGGCATCGGCCGTTATGATGCGGCGCGCGACGTGCTCGAACTCCACGGCGCGGCCAAGGTGCCGCATCGCAATCGCGAGACGCTGTGCCGCATGCTTAATCGTCCCGCAGCGGGGGTGCATCTCTATGAAGGCCATACCGGCGGCGGGTTCGGCATCAGGGGCGAGCTTTACCCCGAAGACGTGCTGGTGTGCGCCGCGGCGATGCGGCTTGACCGCCCGGTCAAGTGGATCGAGGATCGCCAGGAACATCTGACCGCAGCCAACCAGTCGCGCCAGCAGCGCCATATCATCCGTGCGGCGGTGGCCGAAGACGGTGAGGTGGTGGCGATCGACGATAAGCTATATCTCGATCAGGGCGGCTATATTCGCACCCATGGCACCCGTGTCGCCAATATGACGACCGGAACGCTGCCGGGGCCATACCGTATTCCGAATTACCGGTCGGTCTGTCATTTCTGTCTGACCAACAAGACCCCGGCGGCGACCTATCGCTCGCCCGGCCGGTTTGAAAGCACCTTTGTCCGCGAGCGGCTGATGGATGCCATCGCGGTTGAAATGGACATGGACCCGATTGCCGTCCGCCGCCGCAATCTGATCGCGCTGGAGGAAATGCCCTGGGGCCGCGATCTCGACGTGCTGGGCGACTCGGTCGAGCATGATCCCGGCGATTATGCCGGGCTACTCGATCAGGTGCTGGAAAAGTACGGCTATGACGAGATCCAGGCCGGGCTGGCGGAACGCCGCGCCAACGGCGAGATGGTCGGGCTCGGCCTCTCGATGTTCTTCGAGAAAAGCGGGCTCGGCCCGACCGATGGTTCGAAAATCTATGTCGATACGACCGGCCATATCGAAGTTGTGACCGGCGGCGCGTCGCTCGGTCAGGGGTTTGAGACCGTGATGGCGCAGATCGCCGCCGAAGCGCTCGGCACCGATTACCGACGGGTTCGCGTGGTGCATGGCAGGACCGACCGGATCGAATATGGCGTCGGCGCCCATGCCTCGCGCGCCACCGTGCTGACCGGCAGCGCCGTCAATAAAACGGCTTTGCAGGTGCGCGACAAGGCGCTCGATATGGCGGCGGAGCTGCTTCAGACGCCGATTGATTCGCTCGATATCACCGACGGGGTGATCCACCCCAAGGGCAACCCGTCCGGGCCCTCGGTCACGCTGGGCGAGGTGGCGGAAGCTTTGGCACCCGCCTCGAAAGCGCGCGGGATGCGCGATCCGTTCCTGATGGGTGAGGCATTCTTCCATATCGAGCATCAGACCTATCCCTATGGGCTGCATATCGCGATTGTGAAGGTCGATCCCGATACCGGCGAGACCACGATTGAGCGCTATATCATCGGCTATGATATCGGCCGCGCGATCAACCCGATGCTGGTCGATGGCCAGCTGGTCGGTGCGCTGGCGCAGGGCATCGGCGGCACGCTGTATGAGGAATTCGCCTATGACGAGAGCGGTGAGCCGCTGGCGGTGACCTTCGCCGATTATCTGCTGCCGACCTTGCTGGAAATTCCGACGCCGGAAATTCTGCTGACCGAGGATTTCCCCTCGATCCGCACCCCGCTCGGCATCAAGGGCGCGGGGGAAGCCGGCATCACCGGCGCGGCGGCGGCACTGGCCTCGGCGATCGACGCCGCCATCGGCATTCCCGGCGCCATAACCCAGACCCCGGTATCGCCGCAGCGGCTGAAGAAAATTCTGGATGAGCGGAGAGCGTAGTGAGTTTTCACTGACGTGAAATCGCGCCGGCCCGCTCCCCCACCCGGCCACCCAACGCGAGTATCCTAGTGGGTGGCCGGGTGGGGGAGCGGGCTGGCGCAAACATAAAATGGAGAATTAAAAGTGGCGAACAAGGATCTCAGGGACTGGGTCGACGGGCTTAAGGCAGCAGGGCAGCTGCAGATGATTACCGGCGCCGACCGCGAAGAGGAAATCGGCGCGATTGTCGATATCCATATGCGCAACATGACCAACCCGGCGGTGATGTTCGATGAGATCCCCGGCTATGAGAAAGGCTATCGCGTTCTCGCCAATATCCTGACCTCGGTGCCGCGCATCAATATCGCGCTCGATCTGCCGCTCGATACCACCGAGGTGGAGCTGGTCGAGTACTGGCGTAAATACATGAAGAACCAGCCGTCGATCCCGCCGGTTGAGGTCAATGGCGGCCCCTTGCTCGACAATGTCTATGAAGGCAAGGACGTCGATATCACCAAAATCCCGACGCCTAAATGGCACGAGCTCGATGGCGGCTATTTCATCGGCACCGCCTGCATGGTGGTGATGAAGGACCCCGATTCCGGCTGGATCAATTACGGCGCCTATCGCGTCCAGGCGCATGACACCAATGTTGCCTCGCTGATGACGTCGAAGGGCAAGCATGGCGACATCATTCGCAACAAGTACCACGCCAAAGGCGAGCCGTGCCCGATTGCCGTGGTGGTCGGCATGCATCCGGCATTGTTCATGGTTGCCGGGCTCGAAATGCCCTATGGCAAGAACGAGTATGATTGCGCCGGGGGGCTGCTCGGCGAAGGGGTCGAGATCATCAACATGCCGAAGACCGGCCTGCCGGTGCCGGCCAATGCCGAGATCGCTTTCGAAGGCTTTATCTATCCCGATGACCGGGTTGATGAGGGCCCGCTCGGCGAATGGACCGGCTATTACGCCGGCGGGGCTACCACCCAGCCGGCGATCCGCATCGAGACCTTCATGCATCGCGATGACCCGATCCTGATGGGCGCAATTCCGGCGGTGCCGCCCAATGACGACACGTTCTATCGCGGCACCTATCGCTGCGGCGCGGTGTGGAACCAGCTCGAAGCGGCCGGCATTCCCGAGATCAAGGGCGTCTGGGCGCATGAGGCCGGCGGCAGCCGGATGTGGCTCACCGTTTCAGTCAAGACAATGTATGGCGGCCATTCCAAACAGGCCGGTCTGATCGCCAGCCAGTGCCATGCCGGGGCCTATGCCAACCGATGGGTGATCGTGGTCGATGACGATATCGATCCGGCCAATCTCAACGACGTCATCTGGTCAATGTGCACCAGATGCGATCCCAAGGAAGACGTCGATATCCTCAACGGCTGCTGGAGCACCCATCTCGACCCGATGTCGTATTCCCACGAGGACCCGCGCAATTCCCGCGTCGTGGTCGACGCCACCCGCCCGTTCCGCCGCAAGGAAACCTTCCCGGTGGTGGCGCGCAACTCTGCCGATCTCGACGCGCGGATCTTCAAGAAGTTCGGCGACGTGCTGCCGAAATAGGGTTGGGGAGGGGGCTAGCGGCAATACTCCGCCGTGGAGGTCCTGGTTTTCACCGTCACCGCCGAGCCCTTGCGGATCACGTATTCCGAGGCGCCGTAGCGCGGCGTCTCGGGGTTCCAGTCGAAGGTGTAGCCGAGCCGCGTCCACGGGTACCCGTTGGGGGCCTGATAGCGAGAGTTTACCTGTTCGGCGAACCATGCCTTGTTCGCTTCGCCGTTCGGCAATGATTTCGGGAAGGTCAGACCGCATTGCGGCTTTGTCGGGTCAGGGTCGGGACAGGGCCGGAACATATCGGCGGTGCGCACGCTCATCACGACGAATTCGCGCGGTGTCGCCGGGGTTCCCGCCGCGTCCGGCGGCAGGCCGAGCAGCTGCTGCAGGCGCAGCCTGAGCGCCTTCGGATCCTTTCTGTAAGCCGTGCAGAGCTGTTTGACCTGCGGCGACAGCGTGACCCAGACATCGATGCCCACCCTGGTCTTGCCGAACGGATAGTATTTTTGCGCGGTCGGCTGCGTCGTCCAGGTAACGACATCGACGCTGGTACGGCCCGCCGGAATGGCCATTAGCGGGTGGATGGTTGCGGTGCTGACGACAGCAGAGGTTTTCACCGACTCGGTGTAAATCTGCTCCAGCGAGGCGCTACATCCGGCAAGTCCGGCAATTAAAAAGCCGGCCGCCAACCGGCGGAAAACTGATTTGTCTGGCATTATTCTTCTCCGCGTCTCCGTGTGGTTTCTCCGATTATCTCGAATGCCGGCGAGGTGTCCACTCAGAATTCGTAATCCGCATTCGGGCATGACGAAAAAGGGATGCGTCATCCCCCTATCATCGCTGGGCATTTTCCGTGAAAATAACCTCACCATGAAAACCAGCACGGACCGTATCCTGACGACCCATACCGGCAGCCTGCCGCGACCGCCGGCGCTGCTCGAAAAACTCATGGCGATCGGGTTCGGCGCCGATCCGCTCAAACTCGAATTCGATGCAGCCTGCATAGAGGCGGTAAACAATGTCGTCGCCCGCCAGGTCGAGACCGGCATCGATATTGTCAGCGACGGCGAGATGTCGAAGCCGGGCTATACGTTCTATGTCCGCGACCGGATGTCGGGCATCCAGGCCTATGAGCATCCGCCCGAGGGTCTGCCACGCCGGGCGGTGCAGCGCGATATCGCGGAGTTTACCGATTTTGCCGAGGCGCGCGCCGCCGAGCGAGCCGGGTCAGCGCGGATGGTGCCGACCTTCTGTGTCGGGCCGGTATCCTATGACAATCTT
>JBLHKG010000068.1:0-7720 GCA_047619835.1 Alphaproteobacteria bacterium | reverse complement strand
GTGGTGGTCGATTCCTCTCGCCAGGTCATCAAGGAGCTGTGCCGTCGCGCGGCCGCCATCTGGGATGTTCCGGTGGAAGGCGTCATCTACGAAGAGGGCGAGGTTCGTCCCGCGAGCTCCAATGTTGGTGAGTTCGAGCCTCTGTCTGTATCTGACATCTGCAAAAAGACAACCATGAGCGACGGGCCGATCTGTGCCCGGTCGGACATGAATGTCACCGGTGCCGGTCCCGGCTTCGGTCTGCACATTTCCGATGTGAAGGTCGATGAAGGGACAGGCCGTGTCGATGTGCTGCGCTATACCGTGGTCGAGGATGCGGGCAAGGCAATTCACCCGCTGCAGGTCGAAGGACAGTATCAGGGCGGCGCGGTTCAGGGTATCGGCTGGGCGCTCAACGAAGAGTATGTCTATGGCGAGGATGGCAGGCTGCAGAATGCCAGCTTCCTCGATTACCGTATGCCGGTGGCCTCTGACGTGCCGATGATCGACACGGTCATCGTCGAGGTGCCCAATCCGAAACATCCGTTCGGGCTGCGCGGTGTCGGCGAGGTGCCGGTGGTGCCGACCATGGCCTGCATCGGTAACGCGATTGGTGACGTGATCGGGGTTCGCCCGCAATCGCTGCCGATGTCGCCGCCCAAGATTCTCGACCTTATCGAAGCACGCGATGCCGCAAAATAAACCGGCATGGCAGCCGGCATGACAGCCGGCATGACAGCCGGCATGACAGCCGGCATGACAGCCGGCATGACAGTGAGAATCTGACATCGCTTAAGAGTTGATGGGGGCGCGGGATACAAATTCCGCGCCCCTTTTCTTTGGAGGCTATTTCGAAGGAGAACAATAATGGCGAAGAAAAAGGCCCGCGCGCTCGGCATCAACCATGTGGTGCTTGAGGTCGGCGATCTCGACGAAGCGCTGGAGTTCTACGGCAAAATTTTTGAATTCTCTCTGCGCGGCAGAAATCCCCATAACGCTTTTATGGATATGGGGGATCAGTTCATCCAGCTTCGCCTCGGCAAGACACAGGAAGCCGACGATGCCAGACATTTTGGTTTCGTCGTCGATGACCGCTCGTCAGTCGGCGATACCCTAAAGGAAATGGGGGTGGATATGATCGGCGACCGGCTTAATTTTCGCGATCCCTGGGGTAACCGGATAGAGGTCGTTCCCTACGATAATATTCAGTACACCAAGGCCGATCATATCCTTCGCGGCATGGGGATCGAGGGGCTCGAGAAAACATCCGAGGCCGTCAAGGAGCTGTCTGAAAAGGGCATGATCCCAAGCTGAGACGTCCCAGAGTCCTTTCATCGGAATTCGGTGGGCGCACTTTTTTGTTGACCTAAGCCCTTAATCCTGTTGCGATTTTACCGTCGTTGCGACAAGCGGCTAAAATGCCTGCGGCAGGAGTAAGAATATGGATGCCAGCGTAATAGACGCCGTCTTTGGGGCACTCGTCATTATCGCCGATCCGGAACGGTTCGGATTTCTGTTTCTCGGTGTCATATTCGGGCTCGCTATTGGGATTTTGCCCGGCCTCGGCGGGGTCGTCGGTCTGACCCTGCTATTGCCCTTTACCTGGGACATGGATCCCTACACCGCGCTGGCATTCCTCATGGGGCTGTCGTCGGTGGTGGTCACGTCCGACACCATTACGACCGTACTGCTCGGCGTTCCCGGCACGGTGGGGTCGGCGGCAACGATCCTTGACGGTTTTCCCATGGCGCGAAAGGGTGAGGCGGGACGCGCCTTCGGCGCCGCGTTTTCCGCATCGATGATCGGCGGTGTCTTCGGGGCGTTCCTGCTGGCCATCAGCATTCCCATCCTGCGCCCGGCGATGCTCGCCATCGGCACCCCCGATATGCTGTCTTTCTGCATCTTCGGCATATCGGTGGCCGCCATATTGAGTGGCGGCTCCGTATTCAAAGGGCTGGCGGGCGTCTGCATTGGCCTGATCGTCGCGATGACGGGCGACGATCCGCAGACCGGGACGCTGCGCTGGACATTCGATTTCCTCTATTTGTGGGACGGCATTCATATCGTGCCGCTGACGCTCGGCATCTTCGCCTTGCCGGAAATAGCCGACCTCGTGATCCAGCGGCAATCGATCCAGATGGACACGAGGCGGACCAATCCGTCCGGCCAGCGTGACGGAATACGGGACACTCTCCGTAACTGGTGGCTCGTGCTGCGCTGCGCCTCGATTGGCACGGTACTGGGGTCCGTGCCGGGCGTCGGTACGGCAGTGATTGACTGGGTAGCCTATGGTCATGCGGCCCGAACCGAAAAAGGCGCGGCTGACACGTTCGGTAAAGGCGATGTCAGGGGCGTCATCGCCTCTGAAGCTGCCAATAACGCGAAGGAAGGCGGCGCGCTTGTGCCGACCATCGCGTTTGGCATTCCCGGCTCGGCCTCAATGGTCCTGATCCTCGGCGCGATGCTGATCCATGGGCTGGTTCCGGGACCGGATATGCTCGGCAAGAATCTCGATGTCACGTTTACGCTGGTGTGGAGCGTGGCGATCGCCAATCTGCTTGGCGCGGGTATCTGTTTTGCCTTTGCGCATCAGCTGGCGAAGCTGGCTTTGGTGCGGATCGGCATTCTTGCACCGGCGGTGCTTGTGGTGGTTTTTATAGGCGCCTATCAGGGCAGCCGCCAGTTTGGCGATCTCTACGTTCTGCTGATCTTTGGCGTGCTCGGCTGGTTCATGAAGCGAATGCGCTGGCCCCGGCCACCGCTGGTTCTGGGTTTCGTCCTCGGCGACACCATCGAAACCTACATGTTCATTTCCTGGCAGCTTTACGAATGGGCATGGATTCTTCGACCCGTGGTCCTGGTGATGTTTGCGATTACGCTCTACGGCATTATCCGCCCGGTCATTCGCCGTCGTCTTGAAGCGGAGGGCTTTGCGGTGCGGGCCGAGGAAAGGGACGATGAGGAGAAACCCGGCTTCCAGTTCGATTTGATCTTCAACCTCGCGATGCTGGCTTTGTTCGGCTACATCCTCTGGCTGTCGGCTGAATGGGATATCGGCGCCAAACTGGGCCCACAGTTGGCTGGCTGGTTTGGTCTTTGTTTTGTCGTTGCGTTGATCCTGCGGGAAAACCTGATGCCGGGTGATTCAGGTGCGCGGCAATCGGGCGGGTTCCTCGGCGCCGGTCGAAGCGGTTTTCACTTCGACGCGGTCACCGATTTTGGCGGATTGACGGCGCGCGATATCAGCAGCCGCGGGTCCGCCTATTTCCTGTGGTGTCTCGGGCTGCTTGCCGCGATCTGGATCATCGGCTTCCTGCCCGCAATTCTGTTGTTCCTGCTGGTCTATTTGCGATTTGCCGCGGAGGAAAGCTGGGCGATGACATTCGGGATTTCGCTGTCAATCGGCACCGCGGCGTATCTGCTGTTTCACAAATTACTCAGCATGCCCTGGCCCGAATCGGTAATTGGCAATCTGTTTCCGGCCTTGCGGACGATCAACAGCATTGCCCTGTTTTAAGCCGAAAACAGGGTATCAGGCTGTGGCGCTTGCTTTCGCGGGCGCAACGCCTTTGGCATCAGCCGCCGCATAGCCCCCGGCCAGCCGACCGGAGGTAAACGCCCAGCCGATATGGTGGCCGTGCCCTTTGAGCATCAATCCTCCCTGTCCGGCTGAGCCTGCCGCATAAAGCCCGTCTATTGGGGCGTCGTTTTCGCCCAGCACGTGAAGATCGTCGCTGACAGCGAGCCCGCCATCGGTCAGCACAACATAGCTCTTGGCCGGCCCGAGCGCGTAGAACGGCGCGGCGCCAATTTTCTGCCCTTCGCCATTGTGAGCGTCGATCGATTGCTGGAGTGCGCCCGCATCAACGCCGATACTGTCTGCTAAGGCATCGAGGCTTTCCGCCTTGTGAAAGATGTCGGGCCGGCATTTTCGGAAATCGTCGAAATAGGCATAGGAAACGCCCGGCGCGGTCGAGATGAAGTTGGGCCATGCGGAGAAAGTCTGGGCCAGCACAGAATCCATAATGACATAGCCGATTTTGCCCGGCTGCTGCGCGATCTTGAGCCCCAGCGTGCCGGGCGCGCCGTCGATCCGGTCTCCCTCTTGGTTCACCAGAAGCGCTCCCTTGGCGAACAGCGAGAGCTCCGGCGCCATCGAGGTCGTGGTGAATTTGAGGATCATCGGATGCAGCACGCTGGCGGGAAAATATTTAAGGGCAAACCGCATCGCTTTTCCGACAATCCGAAAGGGCGGCAGCAGGCGGTCGAGCGGTTCCTTCGGCGGTGGAACGAAGCGGAGCGTCGGTCCTGACAGCACATCGCCATTGATGACCCGGGCGCCAAGCGGGAAGGCCATGATGTGCCCGTCGCCGGTAGCCGTCGGATTCATGGCATCCACCAGAGAGACTTCCGGCGAAATATATTTAGCTTTGAGCTCTTGATTGGCGGCGTAGTCGCCGCTGGCGAGGATCGTAGCGCCGGCCTGGATGGTGAGGGTTGAGCCGTCTGCCGTTTCGCATTCCGCGCCGATCACACGACCGCGCTCAAGCGTGAATTTCCTGGCTTGGGTCGATGTCCTTATGTCCACGCCGATCCGTTTTGCATGGCGACCGACATGATAGATATAGGCGCGCGAGTTCGGCAGCACGTTATGCATACGTGGTTTTTCGTGCGGCGGCTCGGGCATGGGGCCGAAAAACTCGACACCGAGATCCATCAACCAGCGCAGCGTGTCCGATGCGTTGTCGACGAACAGCCGGCGTAGCGCCGGGTTATCTCGATCCGCCAGAGGGCCGGCGAATTTTGGCATGTCGATGAAATGCTCATCGGGGCTGTCCTGAATGCCGCTGGCCAATTGCTGTGGCGTCTGGGTCGCCGTGAAGGATCCGATTGACCATGCCGTCGTACCGCCGAGCTCGGGGTTTTTCTCAACCAGGATGACGCGGGCGCCGTTATTGGCGGCTTCGATAGACGCAGCAAGCCCGGCACCGCCGCCGCCAATGACCAGAACATCGCATGTTGCAGTTGTGGAATCCGGCATTTGTTTCTCCGCTGAACCTGTTTTGTCTTTTTTCGTGTGAGGAGCATAGGCGACTACAGCGCCGCCGCCAAACCGCTTGGGGTAAAGAATAAATGGTTTGCAACGGCAGAATTTGGGCCTAGGCTTTTTCCAACAACAAATGTGGAATCGTCTTAGGAACGAACAAGGGAGCTATCTCATGAATTCGATCAGATTGACCGTTGCCGCACTCGCGGCCTGTGCTGCCGTTGCCGGATTTACATCAGGCGTCCGCGCCGCCTATCCGGAAAAACCGATTACCTTCATTGTGCCGTTTGGCGCTGGTAGCACCTTTGGCGCGCTGGCGCGCAAGCTGGGACAGCGCTGGGAAAAGGAACTCAAGGTTCCGATTGTCGTCAAACCGCTGCCGGGTTCCGGCGGTCGGCGGGGCGGTATCCAGATCTATAAATCGACTCCCGATGGATACACCATAGGCTGGACCCACATGGTCCCGTTTTTGTCGGATCAGTATCTGCGCGGCAAGAAGCCGGCGATTGATCTGCGCAAGGTGTCGATCATTTACCAGATCTCGCGCAGTCAGTTCTATCTCTTCGTTTCAAAGAAAACGTCCTACAAGTCGGTCGCCGACATGAAAAAGGCCGGCAAAGCGCTGCGGTTCTCGAGCACGGGTATAGGCGCCATCACCTGGGTTCAGGCGACAGCCCTCGGGGCGACGGCCGGATTCCCCGTCAAGTTCGTGCTCGGCTACAAGAAACTCGCCGACGCCGCGCTGGCGGTTGCCAGGGGCGATGCCGAAGCAGGTGTTGGCGGATTTGGTCATTTCAGAACGGTCAAAGATGATATTCGTCCGTTAATGTTTTTCGGGCCCAAGCGCGACAGTTTCTTTCCCGACGTCGTGAGCGCTGGCGAGCTGGGCTACAGCCAGTTGACCAATCTTGGCGCGCCGCGCGTCATCACGGCGCCGCCGGGTACGCCAGAAAGCCGCCTGAAGGTGATCCGCGCCGCCGCAATCCGTGCCGTCAAGGATAAGGGCTTCGTGGACTGGGCGACAAAGGCCGGGTTTTATATGAACCCGCAGGGTCCAGAAGGCACGTGGAAGGGGCTCGATGCGCAAGCGGAAACCTTCAAGAAGCTTGCGCCGATGGTCGGCAAAATGGGCAAGAAGAAGAAAAAATAAGCTAGGCAAGAGGGACTGGTGCGGCGCCGGGCTGAATAGCGGGACGCGTATATGATTGACTCGATGCTGCTGGCGGCGACGCGCCTCGCTGAGCCTGGCGCAATCGCCATGCTGCTGCTGGGCGCGACTGTCGGTATCATCTTTGGCGCCCTGCCGGGCCTCGGCAGCATTGTCGCGCTCTCCATCGCGCTGCCTTTTACCTTTGGCATGGACCCGATGCTCGCGATGTATTTGTTTGCGGGCATTATGAGCAGCGTCACCTTCGGCGGGTCGGTGCCGGCAATTTTGCTCAATACGCCGGGAACCCCACCGAACGCGGCGACCTGTTTCGACGGCTATCCCATGGCCCAACGCGGCGAGGGAGCGCGCGCCGTCGCGATTTCGGCAACCTCATGTTTTGTCGGCTCGCTTGCCGGCGCCGTCGTTACCATCGCGCTTCTTCCCCTGGTTAAACCCATTGTCTTTTCTTTCGGTCCTCCCGAGTTTTTCTGGCTGGTTGTCTTCGGGCTGGTGATGATCGCCTTTGCGTCACGCGCCAACATGATCAAAGGGCTGGTTGGTGGCGGAATCGGCATCATGCTGTCGCTTGTGGGTTACAGCGAAATTTTTGGAACTTTTCGTTTCACGCTCGGCAGCGATTATCTGTGGGACGGCATACCGCTGGTGCCGTTTGTCGTCGGGCTGTTTGCGGTGAGCGAACTGATCAGCTATAGCGCGCGCGGCGGTGCAACAGTATCCGCCGACAAGGCGGCACAAATCAACTGGGGAAGCCAGGTGCTGGTCGGCATACGGGATGTATTTTCACGCCCATGGCAGTGGTTGCGGGCTTCCGCTATCGGCGCCGGGATCGGCATTATTCCGGGTCTCGGCGGCGGGGTGGCATCCTTCATGTCGTATTTCGTCGGCATGCAGCGCACCACGGAGCCGGAGCTTTACGGCAAAGGCAGTGTCGAGGGTATCATCGCATCGGAAACGGCGAATGATGCCAAAGAGGGCGGTGCGCTGTTGCCGACGGTCGCCTTCGGCTTGCCAGGTAGTCCCGATATGGCGATCCTGCTCGGCGCATTCATCCTGCATGGGTTGGAGCCGGGTCCGGGGATGCTACGCGATCATATGGACCTGATCTATGCGCTGCTTTTCGGGATCGTGATAAGCCAGCTCTTCACCAGCGGTCTGGGGCTGTTAACGACCCCATTGCTGGCGCGCCTCAGCGTGCTGCCGAGCCGCTGGATCGCGCCCTTCGTCCTGGTGCTTGTCTTTGTCGGCACCTACATGGTGCGCGCCAATATTTTTGACGTCGCTATGGCCGTTTTTGCCGGCATTTTCGGATATCTGCTGCGGCGCTACGGTTTTCCCCTGATTACGGTTGTTATCGGCTACATCCTCGGGCCGCTGGCCGAACGATCATACATTCAATCGATGCAAATTTCCGACGACAGCCTGATGATCTTTCTGACAGAACCGATCTCGGCAATCCTGATGTTCGGCACTGTGTTTACTCTCGCGGTGCCGATCGTCGCAGCGTTGCGCAGCAAGCGACGGGC
>JBLHKG010000067.1:0-7731 GCA_047619835.1 Alphaproteobacteria bacterium | reverse complement strand
CATGCTCAGGGCAGTAGCGATAGAGCAATTCCTTGCCGCGAAAGGCGAGCCGGTTTTTCAGGCTGCCCGGCAGGTAATGGATGCCGGCATGGATGCAGCCGGTATTGCGCGATGAGGTATGCAGGCCAAACGCATCCTCGGTCTCAAGGATGATCACCTCGCGCCCCGCCATAGCGAGTGCGCGGGCAATGCCCAGCCCAACGACGCCGGCGCCGATCACGATACAGTCTGTTTTTTCTGTCATGGTCCCGACTTTATGGGCGCGGACGATTTCGGGCAACGGCCTCCCGTGACGTGGACGATGTGCCGGAGTAGGCTCTGGCTAAATTACCGTAGGGGGGGCTGCCTTGTTCAATCTTGCCATCATCGGGCTCGGCTCGTGGGGGGAGCGGCTCGTCGCATCCGTTCAGGGAAAAAGCGACCTTGTGCGCTTTACCCATGCGGTGAGCCGGGACCCCTCCCGGCTGGCGGATTTTGCGAAGACGCATGGTATCGTGGTTAGCGCCGATTATGACGCGGTTCTCGCCGATCCTTCGGTTGATGGCGTGGTGGTCGCCGGCGCCGGTCATTTGCACGCGCCGCAGGGGATCGCGGCGACATCGGCAGGCAAGCATGTGCTGGTGATCAAGCCGTTCGCCAATTACCGCAAGGACGCCGAGGCGCTGTGCGACGCCGCCAGACAAAGCGGCGTGCTGGCGGCGCTGGGCTATGACCGGTGTTTTTCGCCCGCCATTCAGGCGCTGCGAGAGAGGGTTGGGACGCTCGGTAAAATCATCCATGCCGAGGGCAATTTTTGTGTCGACCGCTATCGCGGATATACCGCCGGCGACTGGAAAACCAATCTGGAATCGAACCCGCCGGGCAGCCTCGCCGATCACATGCTTTATACCATGATCGAGCTGGTTGGTCCGGTAGCGCATCTGTCGGCGCAGGGGATGACCCAGGTGGTGACCGAAGATTTTGTTGACAGCTCTACCGTGATGATGCGGTTTGCCAGCGGTGCCAGCGGGTCGCTGACGGCCATTGGTGTCACCCCGATTTTCCATCGGCTGCATCTGTTCGGCAGCGAGGGATGGGCGGAAATCCGCGGCAACACCCGGCTTGAGATTCATCCACGGCAGGGAAAGCCGGAAATCCTCGATCTGGCGCCGACTGACATGCTGAAAGCGGAGCTTGAAACCTTCGCGGCGGCGGCGTCTGGCACGGGAAAATGGCCGATATCGATGGAAGCGGCGATCGCCGGCGTTGCCGCGCTGGAAGCGATGCGTGATTCCGCCCGTTCCGGAAAGCCGGTTGTCATATAGCGCGCGGCGCATCATGCTTTGCAAAACAGTTGCTTAAAACAGGGAGATTGATAGTGGGCAAGTTCATCGATTTAGTCATTGGTGACGTTCGAGGTAGCGATATTCAGGCGAAAGCCTATGTCGCGCTGCCTGAGGGGGCGGGACCGCATCCCGGCGTGGTGGTGACGTTTCACAAGGACGGATTGGACGATTTTACGGAATGGCTGGTCGATGATCTTGCGCGCAACGGGTATGCCGCGATTGCACCAGATCATTATCACGCGATGCCGCTGGGGAAGACGCTCGACGACCGCAAGGAATTCCTCGACGATGCGCAGATGGCGCTCGACCTCAAGGCCGGCGCCGACTGGCTTGGCGCACAGGACAATGTTGATGGAGGCCGGCTGGCGCTGGTCGGGCATTGCATGGGGGGGCGTACGACCTGGGTGGGGCTGGTCAGCCTGCCGGGTGTCTTCAAATGTGGCTGTCCGTTCTATAGCGGAAATAGCTTCGGCCAGATCGGATCCCCGCCGCCCCCGATGGATAGGCTGGCCGCGATCGATTGCCCGGTAATGGGTTTCTTTGGCAATGAGGATACCAGTCCGTCGCCTGCGGATGTTGATACGATGGCGGAAAGACTGACTGCCCTCGGCAAACAGCATGAATTCGTCCGTTATGACGGCGCGGGCCATGCTTTCATGGGCGGGTCCGACAAGTTCCGGGAAAGCGCGGCGCGCGACGCATGGACGCGGGCCGTACAGTTTATCGCCGAATATACCGGTGGAAATGCCCCTGAGGTCGGTGAAGTTTACCGGCCGGGTGCATAAAGAGTTTACCAAGCCCGGCAGGGCCAAAAATAATCTGAAAACAAATTTGAGGCGTCATCTGACGTCAAAACAGGAGGATTTTACGATGAAGACACTAAATTTGTTTCGGCCGCTGACGGTGGCACTTGTCGGTGGTTTGATCGCCGCGGCGGCGCCTGCCATCGCTGCCGACGTTTCCTTCAAAGGCCAGACGGTCAAGGTCAATATTGGCTTCCACCCGGGTGGTGGTTACGATGCCTATGGCCGTCTGGTAGCGCGGAATATCGGTAAATATCTGCCAGGAAACCCGACGGTTCTGGCTGTCAATTTCCCCGGCGCCGGCAGTCTGCGGGTCGCCAACTATATCTATAACCGTGCCCCCAAGAACGGGCTCGAGGTAGCTATTTTCGCCAGCTCGGTGGCCTTCGGCCCCTTGTTCCTCGTCAAGCAAGCGAAATTCAAAACCGAAAAATTTACCTGGATCGGCAACATCAACCCAAGCACCGGTACCTGCACCGCCTGGCATACTTCGGGTATCACAAGTTTCGAGGATCTCAAGAAGGGCGAGGTGATCTTTGGCTCGTCCGGCCCCGGCTCGGTGGCAAGCCAGCATCCGCGTGGCTTTAACGCCTTGCTCGGCACCAAGATCAAGATCATCCACGGCTATCCCGGCTCGACCGGTGTCCTGCTGGCGATGAAACGGGGCGAAGTTCAAGGGGGCTGCGGATTTGCCCTGTCTTCGCTGAAGGCCCGGCGGCGTCAGGAATGGAAGTCCGGCAAGTTGCGGATTCTGATCCAGACCGGAAGGAAAAAATCACCCGATCTCGCCGGCGTGCCGCATCTCTACGCAATGGCAAAGGACGAGCATGAACGGCAGGTCATGGATCTGATCTACGGCCTGCATACATTTGGTCGTACCATCGCCGCCCCTCCCGGACTGCCCAAAGCGGAGACAGGGATCTGGCGCACCGCCTTCCTGGCGGTCATGAAAGATGCTGAATTGCTGCGCCAGGCCAAGAAACAGCATCTGCCGATCAATCCCTGGAGCGGAGAGAAGCTGCAAAAGGAAATCGCTGCTTTCGTAAATTATCCTGCCTCGGTTATAGCTCGCGCCCGTCAGGCGATGGAGCCCGGCAAGATTCTCAAGGTGAAGCTCAAGAAGCTGGTCGGCGGGACGATTTCGAAAAAGACCAAGAAGAAAATCACGGTGACTGACACGTCGGGAAAATCCTATGTCTTCAAGATTTCCGGTCGCCGCACCAAGGTGAAGATCGCCGGCAAGAAGGCCAAGACCAAGGCGCTTAAAGTCGGCATGGTGTGCGATTACAGATACTTCGCAGTCAAGGATCTGGCGCCTAAGATCGCCTGTAAATAGTCACACCGAGTCGGTGACACGGAAACGCCCGGCCAGATGGCCGGGCGTTTTTGCGTCCGCCCTTGCCGGGCACGCCCATCGGAGACAGAATTCGACGAACGGATAAACAGGGGACCAGACATGGCGCGTGATCCGCGTGTAGACATCGTCATCAATAATTTCCGGCCGCGCTTTATGACCTCGGGCGTTCCGCTCGCCGATTTTGAGGACGCAACGAAGGGGCTCGAAAAATGGGAGGACTGGCTGCCGCGCTGGGCGGAACGGGGGGAGATTCACGAGGCGCTGGGCCGTGAAGCGATGGATGCGGGCAATGATCTGAGCGCCGGCGAGCATTTGACGACCGCCGCGCTGCTCTATCATTTCGCCAAATTCATGGCGGTCGAATTTCCCGACGAGATGCGGGCAACCCATATGCGGGCGGTCGAATGCCACCGCCTCGCGCTGCCGTTCATGCGCCCGCCGGGCGAGCGCATCGTGATCCCGTTCGAGGGCAAGGAAATCTACGGCAATCTGCGCAAACCTGACGGGATCGAGAACCCGCCGGTGGTGATCCTTCTGCCCGGGCTTGAGGCCACCAAGGAAGAGATTTTCGGCTATTGCGACGGTTTTCTCGACCGTGGCATGGCGACCTTTCCGATGGACGGGCCGGGGCAGGGAGAGGCCGAGTACGATTTGCCGATCCGCGGCGATTACGAGACCGTGGTCAAGGCGGTCATTGATCATCTGGAAACACGCAGTGATCTCGACTGCGGCCGGGTCGGCATCTTCGGCGTGTCGCTCGGCGGCTATTACGCACCGCGCGCCGCGGCATTCGAAAAACGCATCAAGGCCTGCGTCGCGATCTCCGGCGCGTTTGACTGGGCGGAGAACTGGGAAAAGAAATCCGCCCTCAACAAGGAGGTGTTCCGCATCCGCAGCCACGCTAAGACGTTGGAAGAAACCTATGAGAACGGCAAGACGCTGACGCTGGTCGGTGTGGCGAAGAACATCACCTGCCCGATCTATATCGCCACAGGGGCGCTCGACCGCATTACCCCTCCGGCAGAGGCCGAGCGGCTGGCCGCCGAGGTGTCGGGACCCAAGCTCGTCTCGATCATTGAGGACGGCAATCATGTGTGCCACAACCGCCCTTACAAGGTGCGGCCACAGACGGCGGACTGGATGGCGGTGCAGCTGGGGGTGGGGACATAAAATGACAGGCATCGCATCGTTTAACCTGAAAGGCTGGATCGACGAGAACCGGCATCTGTTGAAGCCGCCGATGCTGGGCAAGCCGGTGTGGCGGGATCATGATTTCATCGTGATGATCCTCGCCGGCCCCATCGCGCGCAACGATTACCACATCAACCCGCATGAGGAATTCTTCTATCAGCTCGAAGGCAACATGACGCTGAAAGTGGTCGAGGACGGCGCGATCAAGGATATCCCGATCCCGGAAGGCAACGTGTTCCTGATGCCGCCGGGCATTCCCCATTCGCCGCAGCGACCGGAGCCCGGCTCCATCGGGCTGGTAGTGGAGCGCCACCGCACCACCGGCGATCGTGACGCATTCGAGTGGTATTGTGAAACCTGCTGCACCCCGGTTCACCGCTGCGAATTACAGCTCGCCGATTTTGTCACCGAGCGGGACCGCCTGTTCGATGAATATTACGACGGGATTGCGAAAAATGGTGTGTGCAAAGGTTGCGGTGAGCCCATGCCGGGTCGGGTGGGGAGTTAAATCGCGCGCCTGTATTCTTGCGCGGGCGAAGATTGGCGGAGGTAACGGGCGCGATGGAATGACGTCTGCATTCTGGCGTAAGAGCGGACGTATTTTCTTGCGATTCAAACCGACGTGATTAGCGAATAAGAGACATACGTTGGCCATTGCTGACAACAACCCTTGAGAGGTTTTGTCCGCCTTACGAGATCGCTCCTGCGTGTGCCGGCGGCAGCCTGGAGAACACATCACCCGCTTAGCTTGCCGTCTATAGTCCGCTCTTGAATATCCTTACAAAATTTTACCGGCTCGTTTAGAGTTCGGTTATCGGTAAATACCGCATTGACGATGTCTGGGCAGGAAATGGCCGTGACCGATAAACCCGTCTTTCGTTTCTGGCTGCTCATATGCGTTTTGTTCGTTGCAGCCTGTACGGTTAGGCTTGAAACAGCGCAGCTGAAATCTCCCGATCTGACATTCACCGCGCTGGATGGTTCGTTCAAGGTGGGGCCTGGACAATTGTTACGCATTCCGGAAAACACACCCTATTGCTATGACAATATCTTCGGCAGCATCGGTTCGATCTTCAAGGCCGATACGCCCATAGCTGCGCAACCCGATATTGGCAAAAAGGAGGGAGGGGAATTCGTCCGCATCGACATCGCGGGTGAACCCAAGCCCTTGTACGGCCTGCTGCTGTTTTGCAGCAAGCCGAGCAGAATGGCGGAATACAAGAGCCTCAGTACACATGCAGGCGTCACGGTTCCCGTAAAGCAGCGCGCTATTGCGCGCAGCGGACGGGTTGCTTCGGTCCAGCGCGCGTACAAATATCAAATGGATCTTATTGCGGGTAAGATGTGGTTTTATTCATGGGTACTCTGGCTGGCGGACAAACCGGAGAAATTGAGCGCGCCGGCAACCGTTTTAGCAGCTTCTCTGTCCTCCCCACCGGCAACGGCGCAAAATCAAGCCGAAATTGCATATTTGGCGAAGTACCGTACGTCCGAAAAGTTCAAGGCGATGCACCTGGACGCGACGAAACGGGCGTTCAAAAACCTGCTGCCCTACCAATGCAAAAACGTTGACGTTCTGGAGGGAGGCCGCTCGAAGATCAGCATTATCCAAACTTTCATATTCAACAAAGAGACCGGCGAACCGGAAATCGGACATTGGCGCGAAACGACGAAGTTCGTCGCCTGCGGCCGACGCCATTTGCAGCATATTGAATTCATGATGGTGGGGCCTGACGACGTTCGTGCCGTGCCGATGGCGCCCGGCGATTCAATCGCGAATCACGAGCTTCAAGGTAACGTTATCGCCACCCTGAAGCATGTAGCCACCGGCATCTACCAACGGGCGAAATCGGCCAAGGGCATCGATGATTCCGTTTCGTGCGACTCGATGAATCTGATCGATACTGAATTGCTGTCCAAAAATTTGTCCAATCCACCAATGAAGTGGCAGGAAAGATGGCATATCGACCAGTGTGGATTGGTTACGGCAACCGATATCCAGTTCGAAACGACCCCGGGCATGGGGGTCAGCTTTAAGTTCGATAGCAGCGCCCGGTGAGGATGCCGCTGATCGCCAGATCAATCGCGCCTCCTTCGGGTCAGCCTGACCGGGTCGAGATGGAAACAGGTGCCGGGACCATCAGGCGCCCCGCACATGGTCGAGCAACGCCCCGGCATCATCGGGCAGGGCATCGCCGCGCCACGCGATGTGACCGTCGGGACGGACCAGCACCAGCGGTTTTTCGTAGATTGCGGCGGCCTCGCTGTGATCGATATTGGCGATCTCCAATGGAAAGCCACGTTCCGCAGCGGCGGTGATAAGGGGATCGATGTCGCGTTCCGCCTCGTCCGGTGATCCGAACCGCACCAGCACAAACCCGTTACCGAACAAATCGAGCATCGACCGGTTTTTACCAATCCAGCAATGAGGCGCCCTTGTGCCGGGCCGCGCCGAGGGGGCTATCCGTGCGGTCCCTTCCGGCGGTTTGGTGCCATCCGGGACACAGATCGGCGAATTCTCATAGCAGAACTGCGCCCTGTACTGGTCCGGCGTACTGAGCTGCCGAAGCAGCGTGCTGTCGCCGGCCACGGCATCAGGGAACGCGGTCGTGCCGGGCAGGGCGGAAATAGCGTTGAACGAGGTGGTGGAGAGATCGACATAGTATCTGGCGATTGGGCGGCATTCGGCCTCATAGGAATCGAGCAATCGCGGTCCGCCCCAACCCTCGTAAAGCGCCGCTATCTTCCAGGCAAGATTGATGGATTCGCAGATCCCGGTATGCATGCCGGAGCCGCCGGTGGGCGACATTTCGTGTGCCGCGTCGCCGGCGATCAGGACGCGGTCCTGGCGGTAGGAACGGGCGAGAAAATCACGGCGTTCCCAGCGCGAGACGTCGAGAATTTCATGGGAGAAATCGCAGCCCGCGAGCTTGTGCAGATAGGACACGCCGGTCATATCGGGCGTCGGGTCGTCAAACACCGATAGCCGCCAAAGCTCCTTGCCGTCGATGGCAACCGCCTCGGCCCAGCAGCCCGCGTCGTCGAAAAAGCGGAA
>JBLHKG010000066.1:0-7733 GCA_047619835.1 Alphaproteobacteria bacterium | reverse complement strand
GCCAGCTTCCTTGATGACATTTTCCTTCAAGCCAATCCCGACCGGATGCCCACCGGCGATCATGTTGTCGAGCATACCGGGATAGGTTGGCTTGTCGTCGGCGCGGCGGGCAATCCACATCAACAGGCGCTCCCCGTCGCGCACAAAGCCGTTGATATGGACGCCAAAGGCCGCCACGCCGAAGCGCGGCACAGCGGCCCGCTCCATCTCGAAACAGGCCGGTGCATTAGTATCGGCGCCAACCGGATAGGACTCATCCCGCCAGCCTGAGAACCACCCCGCCTGATGGAGCAGACGCACCGCGCCATCCACAGCGTCGGTGCGTGCCCGATAAGTGGCCAGCTCGGGAGACAGGGCAATATCGACATCGCTCGATTCGAATATTTCTGTAAACGGTGCCAGAGAAGGCGCAAAGCTGCGATGAATCCAGCCAACCCGGACATCGTCAACGCGAAACGGAAAATAGCCGGTGGTATCATTGCCGTTGTTACAGGCACGGACACGGTCGAGCAGGCTCATGAAGTCTCGTCCTTCTGGGCTGGGGTGCGGATCAACACCCGCCAAATAACTTCCGGCGTTGCGGGCATCGTCACATCGTCGGTTCCAAGCGCATCACAGATCGCACACATGGTGGCGGGCAATGCGCCGACGGTGCCGGCCTCCCCGGCCCCTTTGACGCCGAGCGGATTGAGCGCGGTCGGTACCGTGTGTGAACCGGTTTCGATGAAACATAGGTCGTCGGCTCGCGGCATTGCGTAATCCATAAACGAGCCGGTGAGATTCTGGCCGCTGTCGGGATCGAAAATCACCGCCTCCATGATAACCTGACCGATGCCCTGCGCGACTCCGCCATGAATTTGTCCGGCAAGCAGCAGGGGATTGAGCTCCACACCGACATCGTCGATGGCGATATAGGACTGGATCTCTACCCGACCTGTCTCGCAATCGATTTCAACTTCGCAGATATGGGTGCCGTTGGGAAAGGTCGGCGCATCCGCTGAATAGCTTGCCTCCTCTGCCAGGCCCTGAACCGAGGCGGCAATTTCGTCGAGCGACACCGACCGGTCGGTGCCGGCAATCGTGAAACACCCTTCCTGAAAAGCGATATCGGCAATGGCGGCTTCCAGCATTGTCGAGGCGATTTCCCTGCCACGCTCAATGATCTCCTCCACCGCCCGGGTCACCGCCATGCCACCGCTCACCGCCGAGCGGGAATTGAAGGTACCGCCTCCGGCCGAAAGGCCATCGGAATCGCCATCAAGGACGCGGACCCTGTCAGGCGCAAGACCGAGCCCGCCACAAACAAGCTGTTTCCAGATCGTCTCGTGCCCCTGCCCTTGCGACGCCGTGCCGACCCGAACTATCGCCCCGCCCGTCGCATCAAGCTCAATGGACGCGCCTTCAAGTCCCGGGCGCGCAGTTTGTTCAATCGCATTGCAAATGCCGATACCACGGCGGCACCTGCGCGCCTGCGATGCAGACCGGCGATTGCCGAAACCCGCTACGTCGGCCAGCGCCAGCGCTTTGTCCATGACCGCGCCAAAGGCGCCACAATCATAGACAAGACCGAGCCCGGTATCGTATGGCATCGCGTCTTCGCCGATCAGGTTGCGGCGGCGCAGATCGATACGATCAAACCCGGTTTCGCGCGCCGCCTTGTCGATCAGGCGCTCGAGGATATAGCCGGCTTCAGGCCCCCCGGCGCCGCGATAGGGCGAGACCGGATTGGTGTTGGTAAATATTCCCGCCACCGAAATGTCCTTGGCCGGAAAGCGATAGACGCCGGACAGAAGATTGAGCGTATTCAGCGGCGAGCGCGGCCCTTTTACGCCCAGCCATGCGCCCATATTGGCAATGATCGAAACGCGCAGACCGAGAAAATTACCGTCGCTGTCGAGAGCCAGCCCGGCATGGCTGATTACGTCCCTGCCATGATCGTCGCCGATCAGCCCCTCGCTGCGCGATGCCACCCATTTTACCGGCCGGCCAATGCGCCGCGCCGCCCACAGCACCAGCACCAGCTCGGGATAGATTGCCCCGCGCATGCCAAAGCTGCCGCCGACATCGCCGGTGACGACACGGAACCGGTCCTCCGGCAGGTGAAATACATCGTGGGCAAGTTGATCGCGCAGCGTGTGCGGGCTGTGAACACCCCCCCGCAACGTGAAACACCCGGTGCCCGCATCGTATTCGCCAAGATAACCGCGCGGCTCCATCGTGTTGGCGGTCACGCGGTGATCGTGCAGCGTCTGTTCAACAACATGAGGGGCTTTGGAAAAGGCGGAATCGGTCTCGCCGGCGTCACCAGCGTCACCAGCGTCACCGGCGGTCTCGTAAAATGCCTCGTTGTCGGCAAAGGAATCATGGAGGGACGGCAAGTCACCGGGCCGTAATACCGCCGGAAGCGGTTCATAGGCGACGACAAGCCGTTCGGCGGCATCGCGAGCGATTTCCGCTGTCTCCGCGATTACCATGGCCACAGGCTCGCCGACGAACCGCACCCGGTCTTCCGGCAACGCAGGATGTCGGGGCGCCACCATTTGTGACCCATCGCGCCTCTGGCATCGATCCTGACAGGGCAAGGACCCCAACCCGTCGGCGCGATAATCAGCGCCGGTCAGAACGGCCAGCACACCGGGAATGCGCAGGATTACCGCCGATTCAATGGAAACAATATGCGCATGGGCGTGCGGCGAACGGACAAAGGCCGCGACGATGTGTTCTGGTGCAGTGCAATCATCGAGAAACCTGCCGCCGCCGGAGAGCAGGCGCCAATCCTCGCTGCGCGGAACCGACTCACCCGGCGCGAACGGAACCATTACACCGCAGATGATTGGGGAGAAAAATCGCGCAGAATATCGAGCGCGAGCGCGCGGTTCCCGGCAGTGCCGCTGATCTCGATCACCGGTTCGGTGACGCCCGCCGCCAGATACTGCTCAAGCCGCGCCCGGCAGTTGGCCGGCGTACCGCCAACCGCGAACGCTTCAACGGCCTCGTCCGGCACCAGGGATTTCGCGGTTTCCATATCGCGTTTCGCCACCGCATCGATGATCGCGTCCTGATCGATCGGCAGACCGGATGATTTGATATTGTCGGCCATAGTGCGGTTGCGGAACAGAAAGGCCAGTCGGCCGCGCAAATAATCAATTGCCTCGTGTCCATCTTCAGATACGGCAAAATACAGAAACCCGGCAGCCCGCAGTCCTGCCGGATCGCGCCCGGCGGCCCGTGCGCCCTCCGCCATCTGGCCCAGGCTGTATTTCACATGGGCAACGCTCAACCCGCCCGACAGCACGACGCCGTCGGCGATGCGTCCGGTCAGGCGGAGCATCTGTTCGCGGGTGGCAGCGACATAGATCGGAATGTCATGCTCGGGGGAAAAATCCATGCGCGCGCCCGCCAGCTGCACGAACTCGCCGTCATAATTTACTGCGTCGCCGGTCCAGAGCGCTCGCAACGCCTCAATGAATTCGCGTATGGCGCGGACCGGCTTTTTTGGTTCAATCCCTGATTCCTTAAGAAACAGCGGATTGCCAACCCCGACCGCGACACCGATTCGGCCTGGCGCCACATCGGCGATGGTGGCCAGCGCCATCGCTGTCGGCATCGGGTGAAACATATAGGGGGAAACCGCCGTCGGGACGATAGTCGCCTTTTCAGTCGACAGCGCATAGGCCATCGAGGAGGCGACCGCCTCGCGATAGCCCATATGTTCGGCCATCCAGACCTGCGACGCGCCGGCGGCCTCTGCTTCGCGAACCACCGCGAGAGAATCCCTGGTATGGGCAAACCCGTCAAAACGAATCCCTATGCCAGATGCCATGAAATTTCCTCTTATTCGTGCCAAGCCAATGCCTATGGTGGCTCAAAATATACGGTAGAACCAGTGCCGGACCCGATTGCTGTCTTCGGTGCCGGGCGTATAGTGCCTGCCATGCATCAAAGCATATCTTGGCTGATCATTCTCGCCGTCGCCGGAACGCTCGTGGTGCTGGTCATCGGAGTCATTTCGATGCTGCGCCCGGGGCGGTTTAATACAAAACATTCCCAGAAACTGATGCAATTTCGTATTGCGTTTCAATTGGCAGCCGTCGTTCTGCTCGCCATAGCGTTCCTGATGAACCGGTAATTTCAGGCAGGACATATTTAACAATATAATGTTTTTGCAGTGCGAAAACGGGGCTTGCGCGCAAAGGGCGTTGCTTGATAGCGTGTCGCCGATTAATTTGTTCGTATACAAACAAATCTGCGCAAAATTAAGAGGAAGAACGGCGGTTATCCGCCGTCAAAGAGGGTTGAAAGCTGGTCATGAAGGTTCTGGTCGCCGTAAAAAGAGTGATTGATTACAACGTCAAGGTCCGCGTCAAAGGGGACAAGACCGGCGTTGAACTCGCCAATGTCAAAATGTCGATGAACCCGTTCGATGAAATCGCGGTGGAAGAAGCCGTCCGCCTGCAGGAAGCCGGCATCGCGGAAGAGGTCATCGCCGTCTCGATGGGCGGCGCAAAATGCACCGAGACCATCCGCACGGCGCTCGCCATGGGGGCCGAACGCGGCATCCATGTAAACACCGAAGCTGAACTGCAGCCGCTCGCTGTCGCCAAACTTCTCAAGGCGCTGATCGAGAAGGAAAATCCGGAACTGGTGATCCTTGGCAAGCAGGCGATCGACGACGATTGCGGCCAGACCGGCCAGATGCTGTCCGCCCTGATGGGCTGGTCGCAGGGCACGTTCGCCTCAAAAGTGGAAATCGCCGACGGCAGGGCAAACGTGACCCGCGAGGTCGATGGCGGGCTTGAGACGGTTTCGCTATCCCTGCCAGCGGTTGTCACCACCGATCTTCGCCTGAACGAGCCGCGCTATGCGTCGCTGCCAAACATCATGAAGGCCAAGAAGAAACAGATCGACGTATATTCGCCGGAAGATCTCAGCGTCGATGCCGAGCCGCTGCTTGTCACACTTCGCGTCGATGAGCCGCCCCCGCGTCAGGGCGGCGGCAAGGTCGCCGATGTCGTGGAACTGGTCGACAAGCTACAAAATGAAGCGGGGGTTATCTGATGAGCATCCTGATTATCGCTGAGCACGACAATAGCGTCCTCAAGAGCGCAACCCTCAACGCCGTTACCGCCGCCCTCGCGCTGGGTGCGGGCGATATCGACATGCTGGTTGCCGGTTCCGGCAGTCAGGCCATCGCCGATGCGGCGGCCGCGATCCCCGGCATTGCCAAAATCCGTCACGCCGATGATGCGCTGTACGAGCACGCGCTGGCCGAGCCGTTAGCGGCACTCATCGTCAGCCTGGCCGGCGATTACAGCCATATCGTGCTGGCCCATACGGCCTATGGCAAGAATGTCGCGCCCCGCGTGGCAGCGTTGCTCGATATCGTTCAGGTCTCCGACATTATGGAGATCCAGTCACCGGATACCTTCGTCCGGCCGATATATGCCGGCAATGCGCTGGCAACGGTGCAGGCCAAGGGCGAAAAAATCGTCGTTACGGTACGGGGCACAGCCTTTGAAGCAGCTCCGGCGGAGGGCGGCACCACGCCCATAGAAGCCGTTGCTGCAGCGTCCGATCCGGACGTCTCAAGCTTTGTCGGACAGAACCTCACCAAAAACGAGCGGCCGGAGCTGACCGCCGCACGGATCGTTATTTCGGGCGGGCGCGGCATGCAGTCCGGCGATAATTTCGCCATGATTGAATCGGTCGCGGACAAGATTGGCGCCGCGATTGGCGCGTCGCGGGCCGCCGTCGATGCCGGTTTCAAACCCAATGATTTCCAGGTCGGCCAGACCGGCAAGGTGGTCGCGCCAGAGCTGTACATCGCGGTCGGGATTTCCGGTGCGATCCAGCATCTCGCCGGCATGAAGGACAGCAAGGTGATCGTCGCCATCAACAAGGATGAAGAAGCGCCGATTTTCCAGATCGCTGATTATGGCCTCGTCGCCGATCTTTTCGAGGCTGTGCCGGCGTTGGACGCAGAGCTTGAAAAGCAGGGCATCAAGCCGCGTTAATTTTTATATGCCAATTTTTTTGAATACGCGTTTAGCAGGACAGTAAACAGATGAGCAGATACGACGCTTCCGCCCTGAAAGTGGTTGAGGATAACGACAATGACGAGCCCGTGGTAATGCCCCTTGTGATCCGGAAGATTGGTATTATCGGCGCCGGCCAGATGGGCGGCGGCATTACCCAGGTCTGCGCGCAAAACGGTTTTTCGGTGACGCTGGCCGACATTTCCGAGGACATTCTTGAGCGCTCGGTAAAGGGCATCGCGTCGCGCCTTCAACGCCAGGTGGATCGCGATCGCATTTCGCAGGAAGACGCGGATGCCGTCATCGCCAATATTCAGACCACCACCGATTACGCCGCATTTTCGGACTGCGATCTCGTCGTAGAGGCAGCGACCGAAAACGAGGCGATCAAAGCCCGGATTTTTGCGGACGTCACGCCGTCGCTGCGTCCCGATACGATTCTCGCCACCAACACCTCGTCGATTTCCATCACCCGTCTGGCCGCCGCGACCGATCGGCCGCAGAGCTTCATGGGGCTTCATTTCATGAACCCGGTCCCAGCGATGGAGCTGGTCGAGCTGATCCGCGGCATCGCAACCGATGATAGGACCTATGAATCGCTCCGTGTGCTGGCCGCCGCTCTCGGCAAAAAATCGGTCAATTCCGAGGATTTTCCGGCCTTTATCGTCAATCGAATCCTGCTGCCGATGCTCAATGAGGCGGTCTACACGCTGCATGAAGGCGTCGGCACGGTGGTCGATATCGACAATGCGCTCAAGCTTGGCGCGCATCACCCGATGGGGCCGCTGGAGCTCGCCGATTTCATCGGGCTTGATACCTGCCTGTCGATCATGCAGGTGCTGTATGAGGGCCTCGGCGACAGCAAATACCGCCCCTGCCCGCTGCTGGTGAAATATGTCGAGGCCGGCTGGTACGGACGCAAGACCGGCCGGGGCTTCTACGATTATTCCGGCGAGACTCCCGTGCCAACACGGTAACAACCGGTCTGTTTCATCGGCTTACCGATACGGCGATGCTATAACCGCCCGCCAATTTCGGGCGAATCGACACCATAGCGCCGGGCCCGGAAGAACTGGCGGGCAAGCCCGTCCAGTCTCGTGTGCGTATAAGGCGAAACATATTCCCAGACGATATCGCCCTCCGTCGTGACTTCGAACAGGCGGCCCTGACGACCTTCGCAGATAAATGTGTTGCCGTTGGCAAGGCGCTGGGCGGAGCTCACCCGAGATGAAAAAAACTCATCGACCGGCCTCCCCTTATATTCCCAGACGGTCTCCCGCGTTTCGGGATTGATTTCCAATACGCGGGAATGTTCGGGGCCGGTCTGTTCGCTGCCATTGGCAAAGATCGTAATATTGCCGTTTTCCAGCCGCCTCGGATCATGCTGACCTCCCCATTTGCGGTCCTCCATTTCCCAGAGTATTTCGCTCGTGTTGCGATCCACCAGGGCAATCAGATCGAGATCTCGCCAGCTCACCAGGATATTGCCGTCGGGCTGAACGAAACAGGCATTGGCATGGGCATATTCCTCGCGATGGCGATTGGGCCGAAGCGGATATTTGTCGAACGGGAAATGGTCCGCCATCCGCCATTCCCAGACGATCTCACCCGCCGGATTGACCTCACGAAGAACATCCGTATAGACACCGCCATCCTCGTGTTCGGTTCCGGGAATACCGCCGACAACCATTGTGGCCT
>JBLHKG010000065.1:0-7798 GCA_047619835.1 Alphaproteobacteria bacterium | reverse complement strand
CCGACAAGGCCGTACTGAGCCGCTGACCCCGCCAGGCGCGATGGCTCACCGGCCGCAAACGCTTTCTCGACGGCTTCGCGCGCGCCCTTCGATTGGGTGTCGATTCCGCAGTCACCATTTTCCGGCATAAAAGCATCCAGATAGACAATCGAACCGATCAAATCCGGCACCAACTCCACCACGCCGGAAATAACCCAGCCGCCATAGGAGTGGCCGCAGAGGACAACGTCTTCCAGACTTTCCCATTTGATAACGTTGGCGACATCAGCGATATGCGTGTCGAGATTGATGTCGGTGCTCATCAGATGAGACCGTTCGCCGACCCCGGTGAGCGTCGGCGTAAAGACTCTATGTCCCAACGCGCGAAGGCGGTCCGCAACCCGAACCCAGCACCACCCGCCATGGGCCGTGCCGTGGACCAGAACGAAGTTTTTCGGCGACGTCTCGGACATGGTCGAAATTCCTTCTTAACCGTCCACAAATTCGGCGGCGCCATCGGCAAATAACGGATCTATATCGGGAATTTGGCTGATGAATTTCTGCTCGAACAGATAGCGCAGGAGCGTTCCGACGATCTCACGGTTCTGTGTCGTCAGACCAAACGAGACGAAATCTTCTATGCTCGCATCGCCCCAGGGGTTCGTATTACCGCCCTCGGCATAGAATTGCTTCTTGCTCGCACAATATGCGTCAAACAGGACCTTCGGCGATGCTGGATGTTTGGCGAGGCAGCTTTCATGGATAACCACCGCATGGTTCAGCGGATAAACCCCGGTGCGGGCAAAATAATCCCGCTCAGCTGCCTCGGTGTCGGGCAGTAACGGCCGGAGTTTCCGTTCGCCTTCCGGTTTATTGCCGTCCTGAGTGCCGGGCGCGAGATACGCATCGATCTCACCATCGATGACCATCTGCTCCAGATCGCCCTCGACCGTCCGCACCTTCGCCTCATCAGGCGGCGCAAAGCGCTGTTTCGATCCGGCGATCCAGTTCACATCGCTCCAGTGCAGATCATATTCATCGATCATGGTGCCGCGCCACCACACGCCTGCGGTCTGGGTATATTCCCGAGCGGCAATAGTTTTACCGCGCAGGTCTGACGGGTGGTTAAGATCGCTATCGCGGCGCACATAGAGCGAACCATGCCGGAAGGCGCGGTTGAGAAACACTGGAATAGCCGTCATCCACTCAACGCCGCGATCCCGCATCAGGGTATAATTGGCGAGCGAAAATTCATTGGCCTGGAACGGCGTATTTTCCAATACCGCTGTGAAGGCCTGACCGGGCCCAACGGCTTTATACCGAAGGTCCAGCCCCTCCCGAATGCCCGTCACATTGCGAAAAAACGGATAATCGTTGCCGACCAGTTCAATCGTATTCTCGTTGTGCCCCTCCGGCATTATTTAATCCCTTCATGTGAATCGGGTTGGAAACCAGGCTAATTTAGGATCGGAGCATCAGATTCCGCCTGTGTCGGACGCGTGTTATCCGGCACTATGATGCCTCCACAAAATAAGCGGCGACATCGCCCCAGCGCACCGGTGTCGAGTTGAACTCAGCCTTGAACGGACGCAGCGCATCGCTCACCGCGTTGGCGATCACGACCGGCGGCGCGATCGCGCCCCCCTCACCCAAACCTTTAACGCCCAACGCATTGCTCGGCGAGGGGATTTGTTGGTGCACCACGGTGATGGGCGGCACATCGGAGGCTGTCGGCAGCAAATAATCCATCAAACTGCCGGTCAGAAGCTGTCCCTGATCGTCATAGGCCAGCTCCTCCAGCAGCCCGCCACCGAGACCCTGTACCAGCCCGCCCTTGACCTGACCGTCGGCGAGCCCGGGATTAACCAGCACCCCGGCATCGTGCACCTCGACATAGCGCTCTATTTTGATCTGGCCGGTCTCGGGATCTATTTCGACAATTGCGGCATTGGCCGCATAGGCCCAGGTGACCGTCGGCGGCTCGTAATAGGAGGTTGCTTCCAGTCCCGCGGAGACGCCTTCGGGCCGCTTGTTATCCCAGCCCGGCTTCGCGGCGCGCGCAATGTCGCGATATGTCACATGCAGATCCGGCACGCCCTTGACCCCGACGCCGCCGTTCCTGAGTTCGAGGTCTTCTTCGCCGGTTTCCAGCATATTGCCCGCGATGGCGAAAACCTTTTCATGAATTTCTTCGCTGGCGCCCTGAATGGCCCCGGTCGCGGTGACGGTGCTCCGGCTGGCGATGGTGCCGTAGCCCTGGCTCACCTGAGCCGTATCGGCCCCGGTCACGAACACGTCTTCAATCGGCACCTGCCAGATATCCGCCGTGACCTGCGCGAAGATCGTCTGATGACCCTGACCCTGTGAACACGCTCCGGTCGCGACCATGATCTTGCCGGTCGGATCTATCTTGACGGTCGCGCCTTCGAACGGGCCGACGCCGGTGCCTTCGACATAACAGCCCAGCCCGAGGCCGAGATAAATTCCTTCGGCCAGCGCTGCTTTCTGCCGCGCCCGGATCGCCTCAAGCCCACCGAGCTCGTTCAGTGCCCGCTGAAGCGCCATCGGGTAATCGCCACTGTCATAGACTATCGGCACACCATCGCGATAAGTCAGCCCGACCTCATAAGGCATGCTTTCGGACCGAATCATATTGCGAAACCGGACTTCGGCAGGATCGAGCCCAAGCTCGTTCGCGACAAGATCGATTGAGCGCTCCATTGCAAAGCAGACTTCGGGCCGGCCGGCGCCGCGATAAGGCGCGTTGGGTGTCCGGTTGGTCAGCACTACTTTGCAATCGGTTTCATAATTCGCAATGTCATAGGGCCCGAGCATATGGGCGATCGAATTCCCCGCGATAGCCGCCCCAACCGGCGTATAAGCCCCGGAATCGACGAGGAAAGAGCTGGTGACCGCCAGAATGCGCCCGTCATCGTCAAAACCGATCTCGACATCATGGATATTGTCTCGCGAATGCGCGGCGTTGAGGATGTGTTCGTGCCTGTCTTCCACCCATTTGACCGGGCGTCCAAGGCGGCGCGCCAGATAGGCGATCAGAATATCCTCGGGATAGACATGGCCCTTGCCGCCAAAGCCGCCGCCGACATCGGGGGCAATACAGCGGACATTTTCTTCAGGCATGCCAAGCGCCGCCGCAACTTCCCGCCGTACCCAGTGGACCACCTGGGTCGATGACCAGATGGTCAGCTTATCCGTGCGGGAATCGTAATCCGCGACCACGCCCCGGCATTCCAGAGGCATCGCCGCATAGCGGTGATGAACGAAGCGCCGACTCAGCCGGTGGGGCGCTGTTTCCAGAGCCGCCGCGCCCGCGCCCTTTTGGGTATGCAGGAACGCCGCCATATTGCGACCGAGATGTTCATGGATCAACGGCGCGCCGTCCTGCAACGCGGCTTCCGCATTCGGCAAGGGCGGCAACGGCCTGAAGTCCGTTTCAATCAGCTCCAGCGCATCCTCGGCGACATACCGGCTGTCGGCGACCACCATCGCATAGGCCTCACCGACATAGCGCAGCTTGTCATGGGGAATAAGCGGCTGGTCGGGAATAAGAATGTCGGTATCGACCCGGTCGCGCCAGCTCTGGGGCGTAATCACCTGCATGCCATTGATCGGCGGCACCTCGCCCAGCAGATCCGCGCCCGACGCTGCGAAGACGACGCCGTCCAGCGCCCGGGCGGCATCAAGCCCGATATTGACGACCTCTGCATGGGGCAGGCTGCTCCGGGCAAAGGCGACATGCACCATGCCGGGTATTTGCAGATCGGCGACGAAACTGCCCTGACCAAGCAGCAGGTTTTTATCCTCACGCCGCGGCACCGATTGACCAATATAGCCGCCGGTCTGCCGACCGATGCCGTCATCCATTGGTCTCTCCGTCGCCGTGCACCAGGCGGGCATAGGCTTCAACCGCGTTGACGATCCCTTCATAGCCGGTGCAGCGGCAGAGTGCCGCCGACATGCCAATCCTTATATCCTCAGCGGAAATTCCCGGCCTGCTCTGGACCAGATCAAGGGCTGTCATCATCATGCCAGGGGTACAGAAACCGCACTGAAGCGCCCGGTGTTCGGAGAAGAGCTTCTGCAAAGGGTGCATCTCGCCATTACTGGCCAGCCCTTCTATCGTCTGAATTTCCGCGCCTTCGGCCTGTACCGCAAACATCAGGCAGGACCGTACGGCTTCGCCATCGACCATCACCGTGCAGGCGCCACAGACACCCTGTTCACAGCCAACATGGGTGCCCGTCAGCTGCAACCCGTCGCGCAGAAAATCGGCAAGCAGCATGCGCGGTTCCGCATCGCCCGTCCGGGCCTTGCCGTTGATGGTCAGATTTATGGTTACTTGTTCGCTCATGCTGTCTGCCGGGCCCGTTCGCTCGCTTTCACCAATGCCCGCTTGGTCATCACGCCGGCCAGACGGCGCCGGAACGCCACCGTGGCATGGACATCGCCGTCGGGATCGACCTCCGCCGCGGCCGCGCGAACTGCGGCCTTGATCGCATTATCGGAGAGGCCACCGGCCCGAATCTGAGCCTCGGTATTGACCAGCCTGATTGGACAGGGCCCAACCCCACAGGCGGCGAGCCTTATGCTCGTGACGGCATCGCCTGCCAGTGTCAGCTGCGCCGCAACGCCTGCCAGCGCGAAATCGCCATGGCGGCGGGCAATTTCGACAAAGGCCGCGCCACTGCCGGCCGGCATCTTCGGCACGATGATTTCGGTTAGAATTTCGTCAGGTTCCAGTGCCGTGCTCATCACGCCGTCGAAAAACTTATCCGCCGGAATTCGCCTTTCACCCCGAACCGATTGCGCTACCAGCGTGGCGTCGAGCGCGAGGACCACAGCGGGATATTCTGCCGCCGGATCGGCATTGGCGATGCTGCCGCCGATGGTGCCCCGACTACGGATCGGCAGATGCCCAATAAACAACGTCGCTTCGTGCAGCAGCGGCGATGCCGCGCGCACCAGATCGCTATTCTCAATCGTCCGCTCACGGGTCATCGCCCCGATGGCCAGATGGTCGCCCTCATCGCGGATATAGGCGAGTTCGGATACGCCGTTCAAATCCACAAGGACCGGTGGCCGTGCAAGCCGAAAATTCATCATCGGGACCAGGCTTTGGCCGCCCGCCAGCACGCACGCCTCCGGTGCGTGCGCGCCCAACATCGCCAAAGCTTCCGGTACACTGGTGGGTACCAGGCGGGAAAAGGATGCCGGCTTCATTATTGTTGTCCCATCGCGATAGCAGGCTTGCCAAGATCAGGGGTAGCAATCTTCAGGCCGTCAATTTCCCGGTATCCGATCAGGCAACCGCATCCAGGTCGAAGGTCACGCCCCGCCGGTCGCCGGCTGACGTCGAAAATAGAAAGCCGGAAGTAGAAAGCCGGAAGCCGGAAGCCGGCTATTTCATTCCACCTATTTCATTCCCGCGGCTTTTTTAGCGACGCGGATAATGTCGGCAGGCGTCGCCAGATGTTCACGTACCAGCTTTTCCAGCTCAACGCCCGACATCGGGGCAATCGCCATCTTGCGCTTCTTCGCCGCCGCTACAAATACTGGATCGGCCATCGTATCGTCGAACGCCTTGCGCAAGGCAGCGACGCGGTCCGCCGGCACCCCGGGAGGCGCCGTCAATGTCCGGCCAAACGAAGCCTGCGCCGACAGGAACCGCACCGCCGTCTTCTTGGCCGGATCCTTCACCAGATCCAGCATAAGCGGAACGTCCTGACGCTGCGGGTCCTTGGCCAACGCTACCTGAACGAACGAGATTTCCTTGAGCATGTGCGGACGCCTCGTTCTCAGCGTGCCCCACGGCGCGGCGACCGTATCAACCTCACCGCGATCGAACGCCAGCGCGGGGCCCGCCGAGCCCTTGTAGCCGGAAACGATCTTGAACTTTGTACCCAGCGCCCAGTTCATGATGGCGTAGGGGATATGGGTGGTCGATCCGGGGCGCGTGATACCCGCAATGACCTCAGTCTTCTTCAGGCCCTCGAGCGTCGTCGCCGGCGCCGTCCGCTTGAGCGTCACCACCGTGATAATGTCCACCATGCGGCCCAGCCAGTGAAAATTGGCGGATTTATATTTGACGCCTTTGCGGCCCGTCGCCTCGCTGGTCGGTTGCGACGACAGGAAGAACCCGAGCGAGGTCCCCCGCTTCGGCGCGACATTATAGAGGTAATTCGCCGCCTTCACCCCGGCGCTGCCGGCCATGAATTTCAGCGTCATGGTCGGCTTGCCCGGAATATGGCGCGCCATGAATTCCGCCAGCACCCGCGAATAGAGCCCATACCCGCCGCCTGCCCCGGCGCCGACATAGATCTCAATATTCTTGCCCTCGTAAAAATCGGCGACCGATTGTGCGCTCGTCGGCGCCGTAGCCGTGACCGCCAATGACAGCGCCGCCACCGGCAAACCTAACGTAAGAAATCGTCTGGACATAAAATCTCTCCCTGTTTTTTTTGAATCGCTACCGCGTTGACGGCCTTTTTATTGAGAGGATGATGCACACTATTTCTCATAAGGACAACCGCCACTCTTCTAGCGCGGTTATTAGCCTGCTATGCTTTTGAGACAGCGGTCGAGCATTGGGTGAGACGGTCGCGGTCGGAGTGACCCGGCCAAGTCAAAATGATTTAGAAAAACAACAAAATAAACAGAGGAGATACGAAATGACTGACAAAGCCATCAGCCTGAACGAACTCGACAAGAAATTATTCGCGATGGCGAATGCGCAGCTCAATTCCAAAGAGTACCGCGATCTCTATGCGGTGCCTCTCAATCGCGAAAATGCGGCGTTCTATATCCTGCAACGCAATCATTTTGTGCTCAACCGAAGGTGCTGCTGGGCGGCGGTACAATGCACGGCGCCGTTCGACGTCAAGGGTATGATCTGGGAGCATGAAGAAGATGAGTTGGTTGGCGACCGGACCCGCGGCGTCGCCGATCATGTGACGCTCGGCATGATGGAAGGAGAATCCGTGGGTCTGACGCGCGATGATTTTGCCAATTCCAGACCGGCTGATGGCGTCCAGGTCGCCATGTATGCCTGGCTGCACATCGCGCGCGACAAGCCATGGCTGGAAGCCTTTGCCGCCTCCTGCATTCTGGAGATCGCCAATTCGGATGCCGTCGTTAAAAGCGGCGGCAACGCCCGGCGCATCGGCGAAAAAATGCGCGACGAGCTCGGTATCGGGTTCGAAAAGCAGGCGTCCAACGCCGAGCATATGGAAATAGAGATCGTGCACGCCACCCTGCTGTCGAAAGCCGCCGCCAAGTACGGCACAAGTGCCGAGGCACAGGATCAGATCCTGCGTGGCGCCGAAGCCAGTCTGGCCGTCGACCGCGTCTATAAAGCCGCCCTCGCGGAAGAAATGGCAGCCCTGACAGGCGCGGTAGCCGCCTAACGGCAGCGGCCATCAGAACCGACAATCAAGGAGGCAATCGTGGCACCACAGGAAGATTTCTACGATGCGATAGAAGCCGCGTCAGTGTCGCCTCTCTGGAGGCAGTTCAATGGCGAGCAGCCGACTGAGCCATCTCCTCTGCCGCCTTTTATCTGGCACTGGTCAACACTGGCGCCGCTCACCGAGCGGGCGGCCAACGAAGTGCCGATGGAAGACGTTGATCGGCGTGTACTATCGCTCAAAAACCCGCATCGTGGCGTCGCCGGCCCCGGAACCACGAAGAATCTTGTCGGCGCGCTGCAAACCCTTCTTCCCGGCGAGACGGCGATGGCTCACCGCCATAGCGGCAATGCGCTTCGTTTTGTTCTGGAAGGAAATGGCGCTGAGACAATAGT
>JBLHKG010000064.1:0-7841 GCA_047619835.1 Alphaproteobacteria bacterium | reverse complement strand
TTCCTGATTAGCGGCCTGGCCCAACGGCGAGGACAACACGATTACGGGAGGCAACGACACCCTGGATGGTCTGGCTGCTTCTTGTATTCAGCACACGCACGGTCTCGCCCGCCGCGCCGTCTTCCAGCGCTTTGCCGCGGGCGGAGATTCGCATCCGGCTGGTCTTGAGGATGATGGTCACCAGAGCGCCCTTCTCGACGATAACAGGCGGTCTTATATCGCCGGTACGAATGGGCCTGCCGTTGGTCAGGTGGCGGCGCACTTCCTTTCCGATGATACGGCTCTTGTCGAGCAGGACGGTCCTGCCCACCTTCTCTTGCGGAACAGAGATATAATCGAGGTCACTGTCGCGGATTATTTCTCCCCGCTGCAGGCGATGCGCTGGGACCGGCACTTTGATGACCTGAAAAATACTCCCGGTAATTTGTCTGCGCTCGGCGCTATCGGTCCCCCTGGGGACCATCAGGACTGACGAAAACCGCTTGCTGTGCACGCTGAAGCGGGTGCTCAGTATTCGAACCGGTTGGTCCTCATGGAGGGAGACGCGCGCCGTGACGTCTCTGCTTCCGAGTTCGACGTTCCAGCTCTCGTTAAGCCCCTCTGCGCGCAGAGCGGCGATGACTTTGGCTGTAATTTCCTCGGTGTCGATGACCCGCGCCTGCCGGGTGACGGTTGATCGCAAGAACCGGTTGTCGGTGGTCCAGTTCAGGCCACCCCGTTTGGCGAGTGTTTCCAGTTGTCCGGCATTAAGGACAAGGCGTTCACCCGGCGCCGGGGATTTGGCAACGACAATTGTCGTGGTTTCCCCCGCCTCGGCAAACAGATCGCCGAGCCGTACTACGTCGTCGGCGACAGATACGGCCGTCCGGAGAAAGGCGGCATCGGCTTTGCTACCGCCGGCGCTTATGAAGATCAACGCTATAACAAGGGAAAGAACATTTTTCATGGCAGTGACTCGGTTTGGGTTATCAGCGGATCTGGTTCAGGGCCTGCATCATCTCGTCAGAGGCTTCGATGACCTTGGAATTCATCTCATACGCCCGCTGGGCAGTGATCAAATTGGTGATTTCCTGAACGACATTGACGTTCGATGTCTCCAGAAATCCCTGAAGTAGCGTCCCGAAACCGATTGCGCCTGGCGTGCTTTCGACTGGTTGTCCCGATGCGGGCGTTTCCAGATGCAGATTGTCGCCGATCGGCTCCATTCCAGCTTCGTTCGCAAAATTAACCAGCGCGAACTGACCGACATTCTGGGGTTCGACCTGTCCCTGAATTGTGGCAAGCACTTCGCCGCTTTTATTGATCGCCACCGAGATTGCATTGGGTGGAATTGTGATGCCGGGCCCGACTTCGTATCCGTCGGCGGTCACGATGTTGCCCGTCGGGCTAAGCTGGAAGGATCCGGCGCGGCTGTAGGCCGTATCGCCGTTCGGTAGCGTAACCTTGAAAAATCCCTTGCCCTGAATGGCGACATCGTAAGTGTTGTCGGTGGCGACGAGATTTCCCTGTTCCGTAATCCTGTAGACGGCGGCGGTCTTGACGCCGACGCCGATCTGGACACCGGCGGGCACGATTGAGCCGGTATCGGAGGACGTCGATCCAACCCGCCGTTCTTCCTGATACAACAGGTCCTGGAATTCCGCCCGCTGGCGTTTAAACCCGGTCGTGTTCATGTTCGCGATGTTGTTGGAGATGACCTCCACATTGAGCTGTTGAGCCAACATGCCCGTTGCGGCGATATTTAGTGATCTCATTTTTTGCTACCGGTTTTGCTACTGGGAATCTTTTATCTGACCGATCAGGCCTGTTGATTGGTCAGAACGTCGATGGCCTTTTCGATGAGGCCACTGTCTTCGACGACAGTTTGTTGAGCTGATTGATAGCTGCGCATTGCCGCAATCATGTTGGTAATTTCGATAATGGGTTGGACGTTCGAACTTTCGAGCATGCCTTGTATGATCTTGATGTCTTTGGCGTCAGTGGTTGGCTGATCCGTGACGTATTGGGAGTCGCCCGATTTCTTCATCTCCCTTTCGTCTTCGAAGGTAACGACCGCCAGGCGGCCTTTTTCCCCTGTTTCGGTCGTAATGGTCCCGTCGCCTGAGACAACGATCCCCGAGTCCTCCGCTCCGAAAATGATCGGCGTTCCCGTGGCGCTCAGGACGGGGCTGCCGTTAGTGGTGGTGAGCTGACCCTGCGCGTCGAGGGAGAAATGTCCATTCCTTGTATAGGCTGGCCCTTCCGGCGTATCGACGACGAACCAGCCCTTGCCATGAATTGCAAAATCCAGAGAATTGCCGGAGCGAATCATCTCGCCCTCGCCATAATCCCGAACGACCGCAATGTCCTGAACGAAAGAGGTGGTCTCGCCATTTCCGTTATCGGCGAGATATTCCGCAAACAACATTTGTTCTCCCTTGTAGCCGGGCGTGGAAGCATTTGCGATGTTGTTGGCGACAACTTGCATGTGTTTTTCCATCACGGTTTGCCGGGAGAGGGCTATCAGAAGGGCATTTTCCATTTGATCGGTTGACCGTTTCCGTTGTTAGCGTTGTTGGCGTTGTCCGATAGCTCAGGATGAGAACCGGGACACCCAGCCTGATATGCATTTCCCGTGCCAACCGAGATGTGGCGGGAGATCAAGCACTTAGGCAATTGCCACAATCTTCTTGCGATGAATTGCGTCCCCTCCCTGGCAGGATTTGCCGGGCAAACCCTGCCGTTTCGAACATGGCGCATTCGTTTGCCGGATGTGTCAGTCGTATCCATCCGTCACAAAGTCTGGCCCAATCCCCTATTAGGGTTGTTGTTAAATCAAAAATTTACCCTTCGGATCTAGTCTCCCCGCCATACACACTGCATTAGCGATTAAGGGGAACTGACGTGAACGATGTAGCCGACGCCGCTGCAGACGCCGATATCGATTACGAAGATCATTTTGACGGGCCAAAGAAAAAGCTGAGCGGCAAGAAAATCGTTCTGTTTTTTGTCTTGCCGATCCTATTGCTCGCCGGTAGCGGTGCGGGCATCGTGATGAGCGGTCTGCTCGACGGCGAGGCGACCGACAAAAAGGCGCCTCACGCTGCCCAGCCTGAGGAAATGAGGACCGTCTTCTATGATCTTCCGGAGATGCTGGTAAATCTCAACAGCACCGGGCGTCGGCTAAACTATCTGAAAATACAGGTCAGTCTCGAACTGACCAGTGATGTCGCCGTCGAAAAGCTGAAAGTGCTCAGCCCCCGTATTGTCGATAATTTTCAGGTCTATCTCCGCGAGCTGCGGGTTGAGGATTTGCGGGGATCTGCCGGCATCTATCGTTTACGAGAGGAATTGCTGGCCCGCGTGAACTCTGCGGTGCGCCCAACCAAAGTCAAAGATGTTTTGTTCAAGGAAATGCTTGTTCAGTAGCGTATTTCCGCTTTCTGGCCCAGCCCGACCGACCGCAGACGGATATTTAATTAATGGCAGATGATACAGACCTCCCCGAAGAGGAACTCAGCGAAGACGATAAGCTTGCTGCTGAATGGGCTGCAATGGCTGGTAGCGATGATGATGATGACGCTGCTCCCGCTGATGGTGAACTGAGTGACGATGATAAGCTCGCCGCTGAATGGGCCGCCATGGCTGATGGCGAAGACGGCGACGACGCCGAGTGGGCGGCGATGGGAGAAGAGGGTGCGCTTGAGGAGGATATCCTCCTGGGCGCAACGGCAGTTCAGCCGACGCGCATCCTCAATCAGGACGAAATTGATTCGCTCCTGGGATTCCGGGATAATGATGATGACGACGCCAAAAGGTCGGGCATTCTCGCGATCGTCAATAGTGCGCTGGTCTCCTACGAACGCCTGCCCATGCTTGAGGTGGTTTTTGACCGCCTCATTCGCATGCTGTCGACCAGCTTGCGCAATTTTACCTCCGACAATGTCGAAGTCTCACTAGACAATATTCAGTCCCTCCGTTTCGGCGATTACCTGAATTCAATTCCATTGCCCGCGATGCTCGGCGTCTTCAAGGCTGAGGAATGGGATAATTACGGCTTGCTGACGATCGATAGCTCGCTGATTTATTCGATCGTCGATGTGTTGTTGGGAGGCCGTCGGGGAACCGCGCCGATCCGCGTTGAAGGGCGGCCCTATACCACCATCGAGCGCAGCCTCGTCGAACGTATGGTGCATGTCGTTCTCAACGATCTTTCGGCGGCATTCGATCCTCTCGCACCGGTTACGTTCAGGTTCGATCGCCTTGAAACCAATCCGCGCTTCGCGACCATTGCCCGTCCCGCCAATGCGGTAATCCTTGCGACCTTGCGGGTTGATATGGAAGACCGCGGCGGAAAAATAGAACTTTGTCTTCCATACGCGACGCTGGAACCGGTGCGTGATTTGCTGTTGCAAATGTTTCTCGGCGAAAAATTCGGTCGTGATTCGATCTGGGAAACCCATCTCGCCAATCAGCTATGGCAGACGCATGTTGAAATTGAAGCCGTACTGGATGAAATCAGTCTCCCGCTAAGCACCGCAGTGAATTGGGAGGTTGGCAGTCAAGTTATGCTCAATGCGTCGCCGCAAAGCGAGGTGATCGTGAGATGTGGGCAGGCCGAATTGTTTGTTGGCACCATGGGCTCTCACGATGGAAAAATAGCCATAAAGGTACATAACCGCGCGCGAAACAAGAAAGCTTTACGGGTTGGAAATTGATGTCGGTGATGACGGTATTTTTTGAAGGCGTTATGGCGCTGCTGATGCTGGCGCTGATCATTTACTGCGTGAAGCTGAACCGGGGACTCGCAGGAGTCCGCGGCCAGGATGAACAGATCAAGCAGATGATTTCAGAGCTCAATATTGCTGCCGATCGGGCTGAGGCCTCGGTTTCTCGCCTGAAAGCTGCCGGTATACATGCTGAAGCCGCTGTGCGGGCTGCGATACAGGATGCTGACAGGTTGCGGAATGGTGTGGCTGCTCGCGATCAGCTCACTTCTACGTCGAACGCAGGCATTGATGCTGCCTCCGGGGTGAAAGCCGATGCAGCAGCGGAGGAGGCGTTGTTTGCCGCAGGCAAGGATTTTCCTCGCCCCGCCCAATCCATGGTCCGTGGCCAAAATCGGGAGGAAGCCGAAACCGCGGTCCTTACCGCCATTCGAGCGGCAAGAGGAGATAGTTGATCCATGAAACGCGTCCGTTTGTTACCTATCTTGATCTTCTGCGCAGCATTTACGTTGTCGCTCAAGGTTGGGTCCTTATGGCAAGGCATCAGCGCGATCGCCGCGTCCAGTAAATCCGACTCGCAACTATCGGAGAATTCCGCTACGTCGCCGGGCGATAAGGGGGAGTCGCCGAAGCCTGCTAAAACCGGCCCCGGATCTGGTAAAATGCCGGCCGCGTCGGGGACGGGGTCTGAAATCATCCATTTCGATCCCTCAATGGTGACAGATTCCGAGCTGGACTTGCTGCATCGTCTGGTCGAACGCCGGGCAGCAATACGAAAAAATGAAAATCAGCTCGATACGCGGAAGCGTCTCCTGCAGGCCACTGAAAAGCGTATCGACGGCAAGCTGGTCGAATTGAAACGCATGCAGGAAACAATCAGTTCTTTGCTTCGTCGGCACGACAAGGAAAAGGAAGCAAAGATGCGGAGCGTCGTGAAGATATATGAAAGCATGAAGCCAAAAGATGCGGCTCGAATTTTCGAAGAGCTCGAAATGCCCATTTTGCTTGATGTTGTCGAACGGATGCGTGAAGCGAAAGCGGCGCCAATTATGGCAAATATGTCAGCACTTAAGGCAAAATCCATGACGGCTTCGCTTACCCAGCGGCGGGCGCTTCCGTCTCCGACTACCAGCCGAAGAGATAAAAATTGATCTGCTGCATTGCAGTTTACCGACTGTTAACGCACGGAGTCTATGATTTCCCTTCTGTTTCGGGCGCAACTTGCCCAATTGGTTTCTTTAGTTAACGGAGTGAAAGATGGCCGTCGAAAAGACAATGCCAATCCTGATCGTGGACGATTACAGAACCATGCTCAGAATCATCAGAAATCTGCTGAAACAGCTTGGTTTCGAAAATGTCGAAGAAGCGACTGATGGGAGCGAAGCGCTGCAAAAGCTCCGTGACGGCGAGTTTAAGCTCGTGATATCAGACTGGAATATGGAGCCGATGACCGGAATCCAGCTTCTCCGGGAAGTCAGATCCGACGACACAATGAAAAAGATGCCTTTCATCATGGTAACCGCCGAAAGCAAGACGGAAAACGTGGTGATTGCCAAAGAGGCCGGTGTCTCCAACTATATCGTCAAGCCCTTCAATGCAGCCACGCTCAAATCCAAGCTAATTGGTGTTCTCGGCGAATTCTGATCTGACATGATTTTCAGACCGCGTCCGGTTGCGACGGGGGCCAGCTGACGAACAAATCGAGAAACGGGGATTTGTATGCTTTCCAATACTACCGACTCTGCACTGGCAGCGGAATTGACCGGTCTACAATTGCTAAAATTACGACGCGCCGACGCGCATGAAATTCTCGAAATTGTGAATTCGATTATCGAAAGTATGAACCGTGACATCCCGTCAATCGATGTAACGATCCGGGGCGATCTTCAGGAATTGTCAGACTTCATCAAGACGACGAAAGAGGAAATCCTCGACCTCTGTCCAGATGAGATTTCTCAGGAACATTTACCCGCCGCCAGTTTCGAGCTGGATGCTATCGTCACGGCAACCGAAAACGCCACGAATTCGATCATGGAAGCGGCTGAATTGATCGAGGCGGTAGGTGCGGATATAGGCGGCGAGGCTAACGACAAGCTGGTCGAAGCCACGACAAATATCTTTGAAGCCTGCAGTTTCCAGGACATTACTGGCCAACGTATCGGCAAGGTGGTTCGCGCGCTGCGCGAAATCGAAATCAAGATTGAAGACCTGCTTGGAGTGTTTGGTGAGGCAGATGAGGAAAGACAGGTCGAACGGCTTTCGCGCACTCGTCCACTCTCTGCCGATCAATCAAGCGGTGAACACCGGCAGGATGCCGTAAGCGACTCGGATTTGCTGGAGGGACCCCAGCTGCCGGAGAACGCCATTAGTCAGGACGACATCGACGCTTTGTTTTCGACCGGCTGACGGTGAGAGGCGCCATGCTGCGGGACATTCCGCGCAACCCTCTGCTTCTCCAGGTGCTTAGCCTGTATCTGCTATTGCTCGCATTTTTCGTCGTGCTGAACACGATATCCCGGGTCGAAGACGGACGTCGGCAGGCGGTATCGGGTAGTCTCAGCGAGACGTTTGCGTCGGTTGGCATTCCGTCCGACCGGACCATCCGATTTACGTCCAACGAAGGTGAGCTTCTCGGCGATGCTGCATATTTGCAGCGCCTTGGATCTCTCATCAAGACGGAATTTTCGATCGCTAAAGTTACCCAAACAACGGCAGGTCGCTTGCTCGAGGTTACATTTTCCCTAAACGAGCTGTTTGTTTCGGACGCGAACGTGATCGCCCCGGAACGTCGCCCACTGATCGACAATGTCGCGGCTGCTCTTCGGACCGTACGACCCGAATGGCGTTACGATGTAGAAATTCTCGTCGGCGCGGACCCCGGGAACGCGTTGGCGATGGCGCGCGCGGCATCCCTTGCCAAACTGTTCGTTGCCGCAGGCATACAGAAACGCAGAATTCTTGCCGGTTTGGTTCGTGGGGATCCGGGAAATTTACGGCTGAGATTTCATGTTCGCTCCCGGAAGGGAGAATCAACCTGGTTCCCAGGAGAGACGCAACAGTGATTCTTCCTACTTTCACACGCCCTCATGCCTCTCCAGCCGGGTCTGCGTGGCTGGTTACATTTGCCGATTTGAT
>JBLHKG010000063.1:0-7860 GCA_047619835.1 Alphaproteobacteria bacterium | reverse complement strand
CATCTTCGCTATCGTTTCGGCGAACGGCTGCTGGGGGCGATGCCGATGTTCCATACGATGGGTATTCGCAATTTACTGTGCAGTACCATGCTCAGCGGAGCGTTCGTCAACATGCGGGGCTTTGATGCAGGGGGCGCACTGTCGCTGATCGAGGCTGAACAGGTTACGGCGTTATTTCTGGTGCCAACCATGTTTCACGACATGCTTGGCCGGGAAGATTTTTCTGCTCGGGATACCGGCTCAGTGCGCAACGTCGCTTATGCCGGAATGGCAATGAACGGTGCGTTGGAACGACGCTGTGCCGAGACCTTCAAGCCGGAAATCTTCGCCAATTACTATGGCTCCAGCGAAATTTTCACGTTCTCATTTTGCGATTATCTCGATCACAAACCGGGTTCTGCTGGCCATGCCGGGATCAATCAGATACTGCGCGTGGTGCGGGCCGATGCCGAGGGGCAGGCGGGGCCCGGCGAAATTTTACCTGCGGGAGAAATTGGTGAGGTGATAGCCACCCTGCAGAGCCCGGAAGCCTTCGCCGGCTATTGGAAGCGTCCGGATGCCGACGCAAAGACGATCCGTGATGGCTGGTATTTCACCGGCGATCTCGGTTACATGGACGAGGACGGTGCCCTGTTCCTGTGCGGGCGGATCGACGACATGATCATTTCGGGCGGTGAGAACATACACCCGGAGGAAGTCGAGGATACGCTGGCGGGCAGCGCACTGGTTGATGCCGTTGCAATTGTCGGCCTGCCGGATGAACGCTGGGGGCAGAAGGTCGTCGCATTTGTTGAGCCGGCGAGCGGCGGGGCTACGGCGGAGGCGCTGGACACTCATTGCCGATCATCAACCCTTGCGCGGTTCAAGCGTCCACGGGCATATGTCTTTGTCGAACGCCTGCCGCGGTCGGCATCGGGCAAGTTGCTGCGGCGTCTGTTGCGGGATGGTAACTACACAGCGCTTACGGATTTCAAGAGTACGCTTTAAGGAGATTACATAAATGAAGAAGGATTACGCCGTCGAGCGGGGTGCGTTGTTAAAGGATTTGGACGGGTTACGCGTCGAAATCGATGCGGGAAAGAAGATTGGCTATCTGATCCTCGACCGGCCGCCGCTCAACATCGTGTCCTATAAAGGGCGCTCGCAAATCCGCGCGATCATCGAAGCGATGGATGAGGACGACGATGTTGGCGTGATCGTGATCCGGGGCGAGGGCGGCACCTATACGTCCGGCGGCGACGTCAAAAGCTTCCCGGATATTCCGTTCGACAAGATGTCGGATCTGGCGTGGAACATCGGAGCGCCTGAGCGCTGCAGCAAGCCGGTGATTGCGGCTCTGGAAAAATATGCCTTTGGCGTCGGGTTCGAACTCTGCATGGCATGCGATTTCCGGCTGGCGACAAAAGATACGCTGGTCGCGCTGCCGGAGATTAATCTGGGCGAGATGCCGGGGTCGGGCGGTAGTGTCCGGGTCGTCAAGATAGCCGGGCTGACGCGGGCCAAGGATATGGTAATGCTGGGCAAACGCATTCCTGCGCCACAGGCCAAGGAATGGGGACTTATCACCGAGATCGCCGAAGATTCGGAAGATCTGACCCGGCTGATCGAACAATATTGCGCCGATCTGAATGCCAAGGCGCCGCTTGCGCTACGCGCGCTGAAACGGGTGCTCAATTCGGTTTATGACACAAGTCTGAAGGTTGCCATGGATATTGAAGGCCATTCCTACGAGAAGCTTCGCTCAACAGCAGATTATAAGGAAGGCATTGATGCGTTTGCCGAACGACGCAAGCCGGAATACAAGGGCCAATAGATTGTTGGGCTGGAGAATTCTTTGATGGTCACCTCGGAGTAGTTGGGATGAAGGGCAAAGTATTTTCGTTCGACGTCGCTTCGGATACCGGTGTGATCGCCAGCGAAGATGCTGATCGCTATGAATTCTCTCTGGGCGCCTGGAATAGCATCGACGCCCCTTTGAAGGGCACCCCGGTAGAATTCTCCCTCGGCAGGGACGGCAACGTAGAAGACATCTACAAAGTAGTGCCCGTGGCGCCTGAGGCGCAGGCGGCGGTGGATACGGATTCTGCGGAGGATACGCCAGAGGCTGCGCCACAGCCTGCGCCACAGCCTGTTTACCGCAGAATGGAGGGTGGCAAGAGCCGGTTCGTCGCGGCGGCGCTCGCGTTTTTTCTCGGCGGTTTGGGTATTCATAAATTTTATATTGGTAATCGTATCGCTGGCGTTATCACGCTTGCCATTTTTCTGTTCGGCTTGTTGTTTAAGGCGATCCCAACAGCCGCAGTCGTGCTCATCGCCATAATCGAATGCGTGATCTATCTATTCACGTCTGCCGAGAATTTCGACAGGAATTATATTCAGGGCAAGCGCGCCTGGTTCTGAAACCGCGCTGCCGGATTACAAAAGGGGCAGGTCGGATAGAGAACCGTCTGCGTCATCCGATCCCGGAGATTGAGTCTCCGTCGAACGCTGGAGCAGCGCTTCGCTCCCGGTAAAGCTGAGCGATGCCAGGTCGGATTGAAGCGACTCAGATTGAAGTGAATATGTCTGCGCTGCGGCGGTCTCTATCACTGGAATGTCGCCGATATCGATTGCGGGTGACGCGGTCACCGTCACGGCAACCGGATTCCGGGCTCCGTCGTTCCGGATTTCTGAAAACAATACACCTGCCGCTATGCCAAGGATTGCGGTGGCGGCGATCTTTTGCCACCCGTTTCCACCGCTCGGCATTGCCCGCCGCCAGAACGGAATAACATTGCCGGGCTGCCGCTCGGCCTGAGGCGCCGCTGGCGCCAGGGCATAAATGCGGTCCGCAAGGTCCTCTGAAATTTGTGTGCTCGGAGCAATGCTGTCGAGCAGGCCATCGAGTGCGGCGGCAGGTTCCATCGCTGCGCGGGCTTCTTCGGAACCTTCGAGGTAGGCGAGGCCGGCTGCTCGTTCAGACGCAGGCCACCGGTCTGGCTCGGCGCCATAGGCATCGAGAAGGGCGGCAAAGCGTGCCTCGGTCATGTCGTTGTCTCTAATACTCATCAATGTTCTCCCAACAGATCCGGTGCAAGGCTGGCGAGGTCGTGGCGGAGGGTCCGACGTGCCCGGGCAAGCAGCGATTCGATTGCTTCAACGGAAATGTCGAGCGTGGTTCCCGCTTCCATGCCCGACAATCCTTCAAAATGGACAAGGACAATTGCCGCACGCTGTCGTTCCGGCAAACGATCCAGCGCGGCAGTGACGAGATGTTTCATATCCAAATCCCGTTCCATCGCGGCGCCATCGCGAGGATCGGGGAGGGCTTCGGCAAACTCGATGGACGTCGTGCGCCGTGTTCGCATGTGATCGATGCACAGATTGCGCGCGACCCGGTAGAGCCAGCTTCGCAGGCTCGGCCCGCCTTCCGTCCAGTCGGGTGCCTTTCGCGCCAGCCGGACAAACGTGTCCTGCGCGATGTCCTCGGCCTGTGTTTCGTCTTTTAGAACATAGCCGGCGTAACGGACGACGGCTGAAAGGTGACGATTGACCAGCGTTCCCCACGCCGTCCGGTCACCCCTGGCGGTGCGGGCGAGCAAGGCATCGTCGCTTGGTGATGCCTTGCTCGCCGTGGCCCGTTGAGTGAGTCGGCTGGATGGTGTTTGCACTGTCCGGGGCACGCAATTCATGTGTTAGCGGTGTCCTCTGCCGCGTCCCTTTCGACCTGACGGGATCTCATCCGCCTCGAGGATGCCGTTCTTGTTGGTGTCATGGCGTACGAACCAGCGTTTGGTCGGGCCCTGAATTTCCGCGACTGAAATTTTGCCGTCACCATTCGCATCCAGCAAATCAAACATCGTGACTGTGCGCCAGATCTGTAGCGACCGGCCGCGCCGCCTCATTTCGGTGACCGACAGCGCTTTGTCGGAATTGATATCCAGCGCGCCAAACATGCGGGCCTGATCATTGTTGATTTCGTCGACTGTAATCTTGCCATCCTCATTGAGGTCGTAAAGCCGATTAAAGCGTTCGACGCGTGGTGATGTCTTGGGTCCTCCAGCGCCTTGGTGCATCTGCCCACCAGGACTCGCGGCGCCGGGGTGCCCAGCCCTCTGCGCAAGAAGTGCTGATGAGGCCGTTACGAGGGCCAGGGCGAGGCCGCCGGCAATTGCGGTTTTGTAAAAACTGTTTTTCATGGTCTGCTCTTTCATCTGTGATACCGGAAATTACTTTGGTGATGCCCGTTACGGGAAATATGGGGCGTTCTGCCCAGCCCTTCCATACCCATTCCACGGTAGGACGACGACAAATCCGTCGGAAATTTTCCAGAGCGGTTGAATGCCCGCGTCGGATGATCCAGACTCAGGTTCGAAATAACCATTTTGTTCCATGTCCCGCATTGTCTTGCAGTCACTTGAAAATTTCGAACATGATCGCTGCGTCGATCTGTTCCGCCGGGATGACGCTACCTTCGGATTCGAGTCTTTTCGGCGGGATCATGAGGCAAAGGGGGGATGGTTCCCCGTCGGCGGCTTTGCCGATGACGTTTTCAGTGACCTGGGATCGGCGTTACAGTCCGCGCAACGCCGCGTTCCGTGGTTTGACGATTTATTGGCAATCGAGAGGTAGATAGTTCAGATATGGCCCGAAAACCCGCTTCGTGGCATTGGTCACAGGATGTTCACAAGATTTTCCGAAATATCGGCATCAAACAGGTGGCCTACGTTCCCGATAACGGGCTCGCCAAGCTGATTGATCTCTGTAACGCGGACAAGACGATCCGGTCCGTTGTGCTGACCACCGAAGAAGAGGGTGTCGCGCAGCTGGCGGGCGCCTGGCTCGGTGGGCAGCGCGGCGCATTCCTCACTCAATCCGGGGGTGTCGGCAATTGCATCAATATGCTGTCGATGATCCAGGAGTGCCGCATTCCACTTTTCTCGATGGTGTCGATGCGGGGCGAGTGGGGTGAGACCTACCCGTGGCAGATCCCGATGGGCCAGGCGACGGTTGGCGCGCTGCAGAATGCGGGGGTAATCGTCCATCACGTGGATGATGCCGAACGCGTGCCTGAGACTGTCGAAGCGGCGGCCAAGCTGGCCTTTGACGGCATGCGCGCCGTCGCGGTCGTCGTTGGGCAACGAATTAATCAGAGCGGAGGGCGGGGCTGATGGCGGCTACGCAAAAGAAACCGGTCAAAAAGTCGGCGACGCTTCTGCGACGATCCGTTGTGACGAAAATTCTGGCGCAGCGCGGCGATGCTGCCGTCGTGACCGGTATCGGCAACGCCGTCCACGATGTTCATTCAGCGGGCGATGATCACAAGAACATGTATCTCTCCGGCATCATGGGCGGGGCGGCGATGGTCGCATTCGGTATTGCTCTGGCCCAGCCGAAACGCCGTGTCGTGGTAATCACCGGCGATGGTGAACTCCTGGCAGGGATCGGTAGCCTTCTCACCATTGGTGTCGAGAAACCGAAAAATCTTTCGATCGTGGTGATCGATAATCAAGCGTACGGCGCCACCGGCAATCAGCAGACCCATACCGCGCGGGGTGTCGATCTGGTGGGTATCGCGACCGCCTCGGGTTTTCCGCACACCGCGCTGATCACCAAAGAATCCGAAATTGAGGGGATGATCCGGGATATCTATCAGGGGTCAGGTCCGTACTTTGCGGTAGTCAAGGTTTCGACCAAAACCGGCGTGCGGGGCAATGCGCCGCGTGATGGGACGCTGATCGCCCGGCGGTTCCGGACTGCTGTCGGCGGAGACTGACTGCATGGTGGGCAAAGCTGCGGGCGATTGGTCGTCCGATGTCTTCAAGGTGTTGAAGGGAGAGGGGGTTCGGCAGGTCGCCTACGTCCCCGATGCAGGTCACACCAATCTGATCAAGCGCTGCCGGTCGGACCGGGCGATGACGGCAATCCCCCTGACGACGGAAGAGGAAGGCGTCGCGCTGTTGTCGGGCGCCTGGCTCGGCGGTGAGGCGGGGGTGCTGCTGATGCAGTCGTCCGGCGTCGGCAACATCATCAACATGCTGAGTATTGCCAATGAATGCCGGTTTCCTCTGCTGATCCTTGTGACCATGCGGGGCGAATGGGGGGAGTTCAACCCGTGGCAAATGCCGATGGGGCAGGCGACCCAGGCGGTGCTCGAAGCTGCCGGCGTCATCATACAGCGCGCCGATAGCCCGGAGCGCGTCGCCGAGACTGTACAATCCGCCGCCGCCATGGCGTTTGACGGCGGGCGCATGGTCGCGGTGCTGATCGGTCAGCGCCTCGTCGGTATCAAGGATTGGAGCAAGTGATGGCGGCCCCGCGAACAAACCGAAAAATCACTCTCGACCGCCGCAAGGTGGTGACCCGCATCCTGAAGGATCGAGGCGATACGTTGCTGGTTACCGGCCTCGGCGCGCCCACCTGGGATGCGGCAGCGGCTGGCGATAATCCCAATAATTTTTATCTGTGGGGCGGTATGGGCGGCGCGGCAGTTCTTGGGCTCGGCCTCGCGCTCGCCCAGAAGAAACGCCGCGTGCTGGTCATTACCGGTGACGGAGAGATGCTGATGGGGATGGGAGCGCTCGCGACCATCGCCGTACAGAGCCCGCCAAATTTTGCGGTGTGCGTAATCGACAATCAGCGTTATGGCGAAACCGGCATGCAGGAGACCCATACCCAGTTCGGCGTCGATCTTGCGATGATGGCGGTCGGCGCCGGATTTAGGGAAACCGATACGATCTGGACGATGAAGGAGCTGGAAGAGTCTCTGCCTCTGCTCTTTGAGACGGCTGGCCCGGTTTTCCTCGATGTAAAAGTGACCGATGCGCCGCAGCCCATGAATTTGCCAATGCGCGATGGTCCGGCAATCAAGCACCGGTTTCGCGAGAATTTGCTCGGCAAGGCATGAACAGTGGATCTTATCCTCGCGACGGTTAAGGAAAATGTCAGCCTGATCGCGCTGGATGCGGAGTCGGGCGATATTGTCGCGGTGGCCAATGGCGAGATTCCGAGAATCTATCTGGCGACCGGGGCAATTGTCGATGGTGGCTTCCATGTCGGCGGTTCAATGCCGGAAGCTCTGGTTGACATAAATTCTTGAGCCCTTCGGTTTGCCTAGTGTCGTTCCCGGTTAGGGGGTAGCATCCGCACCGGGCCTTAGAGGCTTTTGTTTAACGGGAGATTGAAGATGAAATTAATTAACACCGTGGCTGCCCTTGGTGGCCTCGCGCTGGCAACTGCGGCATTTGCCACTCCGGCAGTAGCTGCGGATTCTCCTTACAAGGGCAAGACCATCCGGTTTATCGTCGGGTTTGGCGCGGGCGGTGGGTATGACGCCTATTCACGCCTGCTGGCGCCCCATTTTTCCAAAATCCTTGGCGCCAGCGTGGTGGTCGAAAACCAGCCGGGCGCCGGCGGAATGGTCGCGCTCAACAAGTTTAACATCGCGCCGCCGACCGGGCTGCAGATGACCATCGTCAACGGCACCGGGGCCAGTCTGCAACAGCTCCTTGCGCTGAAGGGTGCGCGCTATGATTTGACCAAGTTTCAGTATCTTGGCACCATCGATTATTCCCGCTGGAATTTTCTGGTCTCGCCGAAATCTCCTTATAACAGCCTTGCGGATGTCATGAAGTCCGGCAAAACGCTGAGCTGGGGTGGTTCGGGCAAGGTTTCCGGCATCTCTGATGGCGCGGCGATGACCTGCCATGCGCTCAAACTCAGCTGCAAAATCGTCACGGGCTATAAGGGCAGCCGCGCAGCCGCGCTGGCCGTTGCGCAGGGAGAGATGGATGCACTCTATGTCTCTGAAACATCGGCCTATAAATATGTGAAGGGGAAGAACGCTAAGGCGATTGCGACGATGTCCCGTACACGGTCAAC
>JBLHKG010000062.1:0-7871 GCA_047619835.1 Alphaproteobacteria bacterium | reverse complement strand
AGGGCGACCTCGTTATTACCGATGTGGTGATGCCGGATGTCGATGGCCTCGATCTGGTGCCAAGGATCAAGCGGTTGCGCCCTGATCTGAAGATCATTGTCATGAGTGCCCAAAGCACGCTTTTGACTGCGATCAAGGCGGTCGAACGAGGGGCGTATGAATACGTTCCCAAGCCGTTTGATCTTGATGAGCTGATGGCAATTATCGACCGGGCGCTATCGACATCCCGCAGCGCCGATGAGGCGACCATCGCTGTCGCAAAGGATCCCGCGGAAAAGCTGCCTTTGATCGGTCGATCCCCGGCAATGCAGGAGATTTATCGAACCGTCGCGCGGCTGATGTCGACAGATTTAACCGTTATGATCACGGGTGAATCCGGGACCGGAAAGGAACTCGTGGCGCGCGCGCTTCACGATTATGGCAAACGACGGCAGGGCGCGTTCGTGGCCATCAACATGGCCGCGATTCCACGTGACCTCGTCGAAGCAGACCTGTTCGGCCACGAAAAAGGCGCCTTTACCGGGGCGACCTCGTCCGGGATCGGACGATTTCATCAGGCGCAAAAGGGGACGCTCTTTCTCGACGAAATCGGCGATATGCCTCTTGATGCGCAAACGCGGCTGCTCCGTGTCCTTCAGGAAGGAGAATTCACGACGGTCGGCGGACGGGTCCCCATCCGCACGGACGTAAGGATTATAGCGGCCACCCACCGGGATCTTCATACGCTCGTTCGCAAAGGACAATTCCGCGAAGATTTATTCTACCGTCTCAATGTCGTCCCCATTCGTCTGCCCCCGTTGCGAGAGCGCATGGAAGACATTCCCGATCTGGTCCGCCATTTTCTTGATGAAGCAACCCATGAAGGACTCGGCGCGAAGACTTTGTTGAAGACGGCCGTGCAGGCCCTTCAGGATTATCGCTGGCCGGGGAATATTCGCGAGCTGGAGAATCTGATTCGGCGGGTTGCCGCGCTATATACCGAGGAGGTAATTGACGAAGCCGTTATCAGGGCAGAGCTGGATCAAGGGCGCAATTCTACGGTTGATGAAACCAAGGCCGATGACAGCATGGCCGGGTCGGTTGAAAAACATCTTGCACGATATTTTGATGCTCACCGCGATGGGCTGCCGGCACCAGGCTTGTATGATCGCGTGCTGCACGAAATCGAAAAGCCGCTTATTTTACTGTCCCTGCAATCGACGCAAGGCAATCAGCTTCAGGCAGCAAAAATGCTCGGTCTCAACCGAAACACCCTTCGCAAGAAAATCCGCGATCTGCAGATCGAGGTCGTGAAAGGATCGCGATGAGTGTCGAGTCCGCAGGACTGCCAGCCCGGCGATTAACGCGAATTGTGCAATGGGCAGATCGCGTTGGGCTCGCCCGCAAATCGGCCATCGCATTAACCGTCACGGCGGTCATTTTCTCCTTCGTGACTTATTCTGCGTTATCGGGATGGGGCGCTATCGGGACCGATGTCAGAACCATCCTGATCCTTCTCAATATCGATCTGGTCCTGTTTCTGGCCCTTGGCGCCATTGTGGCGCGGAGACTTGTTCAGCTCTGGATGGAACGTCGCCGCGGCGCCGTCGGCTCACGGCTGCACACGCGATTGGTTGTGTTGTTCAGCCTCATTGCTGTTACGCCGACAATCATCATTTCGGTATCGTCGGCAGTGTTTTTTAGCCTGGGCGTTCAAGCCTGGTTCAGTGATCGCGTTCGTACGGCACTTTCTGAATCGCATGCCGTCGCGGAGGCCTATTTGAAGGAACATCAACAGAACATCCGAGGCGATATCCTTGCCATGGCACGGGATCTTGGCCGCGCCGCGCCGGTCATTGCAAATGACCGGGTACGGTTTAAGCGGTTGGTATCCCGCCAAGCGGCATTGCGTTCCCTGAGTGAGGTGACGGTGATCGATTCCTCGGGTGCTGTCGTGATCAGCTGGAGTAATCTTGGCTTTAGTCTGTTTGATGAAAAGGTTCCGCCCGAAGCGATGGAGCGGGCTAAAGAGGGACAGCCGGTGCTGTTGACGTCTGAGACTGAGGACCGGATCAGAGCCTTGGTCAAAATCGATCCGTTTTTTGATCTCTTCCTCTATGTGAGCCGATTCGTCGAACCGGGCGTGATCGCCCATATTGAACGAACGCGAAGCGCCGTGAAGCGGTATGAGGAGCTTGAGGGAAAGCGAACCGAGATCGAGATCACATTCGCCATGATGTTTGTTCTTGTTGCCCTGCTGCTCCTTGCTGCGGCGATTTGGGTGGGGCTCACCTTCGCGAAGCGCCTTTCCCGACCGATCGGCGCGTTGGTCAACGCCGTTGAGCGTGTAAGGGGAGGGGACCTGGATACGCGGGTCGATGAAGACGATGCCAGCGACGAAATCGGAACGCTGAGCCGGGCGTTCAACCGGATGACCGAGCAACTAGGCGCGCAGCGCGGGGGCCTGGTGGAGGCGAACCGGCAACTTGACGATCGACGGTACTTTATCGAAACGGTTCTGGCGGGTGTGTCGTCGGGAATCATTGGTCTGGACCACGAAGGATGTATCAAACTCGCGAACAAGGCTGCGACGGAGTTTACCGCGACCTCTCTCGATAATGCCCTTGGCCGGCGTCTCGATCACCTTGTTCCTGAATTCGCTGAGCTACTTGAAAGGGCATTGGCGGAGCCGATGCAACCGGTCGATGGTCAGATCGTTATCCGTCGGGATTCGCAGCGACAGACGCTATTAGTTCGACTGTCGCCGGATAGCAGAGGGGCCGATCACGGTTTTGTCGCGACCTTCGACGATATCAGCGAATTGCTTCAGGCACAGCGGAAGGCGGCCTGGTCGGATGTTGCGCGGCGGATCGCCCATGAAATTAAAAATCCCCTGACACCCATCCAGCTGGCCGCAGAAAGACTGCGTCGCAAATATCAGGACGAGATCAAATCGGACCCGGAAACCTTTGTTTCCTGTACTGACACGATCATCCGCCAGGTCGGCGATATAGGTCGGTTGGTTGATGAATTTTCATCTTTCGCGCGGATGCCGGCGCCGACGATGAAGCCAGAGGATATTGCCGCTCTGTGTCGTGAATCCACTATTCTTTTCCGAAGCGCCCATCGTGGGATTGTTTTTGATTGTGCATTTGACGATGTGCCGGTGACGATATCCTGTGATCGACACCAGATCGGGCAGGCGCTTATTAACCTGTTGCAAAACGCGATTGATGCAATCGAGGGGCGCGACGGGAGTCCTGAAGGGCAGGCCAAGGGAAACATCGCGATCGAGATCGAGCGACGCGGCGATCATGTCGTGATAATTGTTACGGATGATGGCAGGGGGCTTCCTGAAGACGAACGTGATAGGTTGACCGAACCCTATGTGACAACCCGGGAAAAAGGCACCGGGCTTGGCCTCGCCATTGTACGCAAGATTATGGAAGACCATGGTGGGGATATCCTGCTTGAGGACCGACCGGGAGGTGGTGCGATTATACGCTTGATTTTCGCCGCCGATTTATCCGATCCGGATGCCGCGGAAGCTGAAGGACAGAACAGCCCGGGACGTCAGGTCCCGTCGAATGATATGGTGAAGGCCCATGGCACTTGATCTTCTCGTAGTCGATGACGAGCAGGACATTCGGCGGCTGATCGCTGAAATCCTGCGCGACGAGGGTTATGGTTGCCGCGAGGTTGGCAGCAGTGATGCAGCGCTGGCGGCCGTCGAGCAATCTGTTCCTGACCTTATTATTCTCGATATATGGCTACAGGGAAGCTCGATCGACGGGTTAGAGGTCCTGGAACGAGTCATTTCAATGCATGCCGACGTGCCAGTGATAATGATAAGCGGCCATGCGGATATTGAGACTGCCGTCAACGCGATCAAAATCGGGGCCTACGATTTTATCGAGAAACCTTTCAAGGCAGATAGATTACTGATCCTGGTCAAGCGCGCGCTTGATGCCGCCCGCCTCAAGCGGGAACTCGTGAGTTTGCGGCAGCGCGTCTCGGTCGATTCCACACTCATCGGGACGTCACCGGCGTTAATGCGACTCCGGGCGGTAATCGATCGTGTCGCACCGACGGAGAGCCGTGTTCTGATCTTCGGTCCTGCCGGCGCCGGCAAGGAAGTCGTCGCTCGAATGCTGCATGAAAATTCGCAGCGGGCCGATGGTCCGTTCATCGTTCTCAACTGCGCAACGATGGCGCCCGACAGGATGGAAGTCGAGCTGTTCGGGCGCGAAACAGGAAATGGCAATGAAAAACCCGTTGTCGGCACACTGGAACAGGCGAACGGTGGTACGCTGCTGCTTGATGAAGTCGCGGATATGCCGCTCGAAACTCAGGGCAAGATTGTCCGCGTACTACAGGAGCAGCGGTTTCCGAGGGTAGGAGGGTCTGTGCCGGTAGAAGTCGATGTACGAGTGATTGCCAGTACCAACAGGGATCTGACGATTCGAATGGCGGAGGGCCTGTTCCGCGAAGACCTGTTCTACCGATTGAGCGTGGTTCCTCTGGAAATTCCGGCTCTGAAGTCACGTCCCGATGATATTCCTGCACTGTTAAGTCATTTTATGGAGACCGTTTCGCGCAGTGCGGGATCGCCGCCTCGACCGATCGCTGACGATGCCATGGCCGCCCTCCAGAGCTACGACTGGCCCGGCAATGTCCGGCAGCTGCGAAACATTGTCGACTGGATCTTGATTATGGCATCCGGTGCAGCGGGGGAAGCGGTCAGAACCGATGATTTGCCCCCGGAGATTGGGTCGGCAAGTCCGGTTTCGATGCAGTGGGAAGAGGGTAGTGAAATCATGGGGTTATCGTTGCGGCAAGCACGCGAGCGGTTCGAACGGCAATATCTCAAGGCGCAAATTTCCCGATTTGGCGGTAATATATCGAAGACAGCATCGTTCGTCGGAATGGAACGGTCGGCACTTCATCGAAAATTGAAATCGCTCGGTATCTACGAGGTGGATCCGCTTGAAAACAATGTCCTGACGGACGCAGGTTAGGCGCGCATTCGACATGAAGGTAATTGTCGCAGGAGCCGGTCAGGTCGGCTTTCATATCGCTCATCAGCTGGCCGCTGAACAGCATGACGTTGTTATTATCGACCAGTCTGCCGAACTCGTTCGACAGGTTGGCGATTCCCTCGATGTCCAGGCGTTTGTTGGATTTGGTTCGCATCCGGATGTCCTGCAGCGCGCCGGCGCGGCTGATGTTGATATGATCATCGCGGTAACGGCCGCCGACGAAGTCAACATGGTGACCTGTCAGGTAGCCCATTCGCTGTTCAACGTTCCGACCAAGATCGCGCGCATTCGGCACCAGAGCTACCGCGATCCGATCTGGGCCGATTTGTTCAGTCGCGATCACATGCCCATCGATGTGATCATATCGCCTGAGATCGAAGTCGCCCGTGCGATATCCCGGCGGCTCCAGATGGCGGGCGCCTTTGAAACGATTGCGCTGGCGGACGATAAAGTCAGGATGATGGGCGTGCGGTGTCTTGATGATTGCCCGCTTATCAACACCCCTTTGCGCCAGCTTTCGAGCCTGTTTCCCGATCTTAATATCGTAATTGTCGCGGTGGTCCGTGACGGGCAGGGATTTGTTCCACGGGCCGATGATTTCATGCTGCCGGGAGACGATGTTTATTTCGTCATCGACACCGAGCATGTGGACCGCGGGATGACTGCGTTTGGCCACGAAGAACCCGCTGCCAGGAGGATCATCATTGCCGGCGGCGGCAATATTGGCGCCTTTTTGGGCGGGATTATAGAAAGTGATCATGGTGGGGTTACGGCGCGGATCATCGAACGGAGCAGGGACCGGGCCCATGCGGTGGCTGACGAACTCGAGCGAACTGTGGTCATAAATGGGGATGTTATTGACCCGGAAATTCTGGATGAGGCAGGGGTGGCGGAAAGTGAGGCTTTCATTGCCGTCACGAATGATGACGAGACGAATATTCTCGCTTCGTTGCTAGCCAAGCGGTACGGCGCACGGCGGGTGATTACGCTGGTAAACAATACGACCTATTCGCCGCTCATAAGTTCGCTAGGGGTGGATGTCGTCGTGAGCCCGCGGGCGATCACCGCCTCGACCATTCTTCAACATGTTCGGCGCGGTAAAATCCGGGGCGTTCATGCCCTGGCCGATGGATTCGGTGAGATTATTGACGCCGAAATCCCTGAGACCTCCAGCTTGGTTGGTAAAACGATCAAAGAGGCGGATCTTCCGGATGGGGTACTGATCGGCGCAATCGTACGCAACGGCGAGGTCATCATCCCGCGCAGTAATACGGTGATGCAGGTCTATGATCGGGTCGTTCTTTTTGCGGAAACAGCGGCAGTTCGTGCGATTGAAGGGCTTTTCGCCGTCCGGTTGGAATTCTTTTGATATGGCCGGAAATCGTCTGTCGGGTATTGCGTATGTCAACGGTCGCTATGTGGCGCGCCGCGATGCCTCTGTTCACATCGAAGATCGCGGCTATCAGTTTGCTGACGGGGTCTATGAGGTGATTGCGGTCAAGACCGGCAGGCTGATCGATGAAGAATTACATTACGATCGGCTGGACCGCTCGCTGGACGAACTGCATATTTCCTCACCTTGCTCGCGACGGTCTCTGCGGGTGATTTTGCAACAGGTCCTCCGCCGGAACGGCATCCGTAATGGCATCGTATATCTACAGGCAACGCGAGGGATCGCCCCCCGCAACCATGCTTTTCCATCTTCCAGCACGCCCTCTTCGCTGGTTGTCACGGCAAGTCGTCTATTGCCGCCCTCCCCGCGCGTGGTTGAGGAGGGCGTCGCCGTCATTTGCGTGCCGGAAACACGCTGGGCGCGACGGGACATTAAATCTATTTCGTTATTACCCAACATTTTGGCAAAACAGCAGGCCCTTAAAGCGGATTCCTACGAGGCATGGTTCGTTGATGAATCCGGGATGGTTACTGAAGGATCATCGACAAATGCGTGGATTGTCGTCGACGGCCAGGAAGTCGTAACCCGACCGCTCGGTCCGGATATCCTTGCGGGGATTACCCGGCATTCCCTGCTGAAGGCCGCAAAACTGGCCAATATCAGAATAACCGAGCGTCCATTCACCGTAGAAGAAGCGGTCTCAGCGCAGGAGGCTTTTATCACCAGCACAACTTCTCTCGTTTTGCCGGTGGTTTCCATCGATGGCACGACGATTGGCGACGGCACTCCCGGCCCAGTCTCGCGGGCCCTGCTCAGGGCCTACCAGGAATACGTCGCCGTAGAATGAACTCACTCGAACCTGCAACACTTCCCAAGGCGGCGCTGTTCGATTGGGACAATACACTGGTCGACACCTGGCCGGTTATCCATGACGCGATGAATGTGACCCTGTCGGCAATGGGACATCCGGTCTGGACGATAGAACAAACCCGCGCGCGGGTAAGCCGCGCATTGCGGGAGGCCTTTCCGGATATGTTCGGGGACCGTTGGGAGGAGGCCCGCGATGTATTCTACGACCGATTCCGTGCGATCCATCTGGAGCGGTTGGAAGTCTGTTCGGGCGCGGAAGACCTTCTGACCCGGCTTGTGGGCAAAGGAGTTTATCTCGGCGTTGTCAGTAATAAATCGGGAGACCATTTGCGCCGCGAAGCCGAATATCTCGGCTGGTCGCACTATTTTTCCCGGCTGGTAGGCGCGACCGATGCAAAAAAGGATAAACCGGCGACCGAGCCCGTCTTGATGGCCCTCGAAGGTAGCGGGCTTAATTTAGGGGAAGACATCTGGTTCGTAGGCGATACCAGAATCGACATGGAATGTGCTCATCGAACGGGCTGTATACCGGTTCTTGTTGCGGAATTACCGGCAAATATCGACGATTTCGACGAATTTATGCCCAAATA
>JBLHKG010000061.1:0-7953 GCA_047619835.1 Alphaproteobacteria bacterium | reverse complement strand
TCACTCTACATCATATTGATCGAGCGCAACCGACAGGCCATTGCCAGCGTGGAAAAGATAGAATTTGATGAAAGAATAAGGGAATTCGTCAAAAACTCCAAAGACGAAACTTACATTCTGACGGATTCCGGCGGCGCCTATCGCGTCAGCTTCGACATGGTGGTCAAATAACAGGATGCCTTTTTAAGCGACACCCCCTCGTCTCCGGGTTACGCGTTGTTTGTGAAATTCTACGCAGCAGCAGGAGCGGTAGTCTCTCGAGCCCATACGCGACATTCAATGCATTCACTCTGCTTCTAAACCGTCTGAACCCGCGCCTGGGTAGGACTAAATGATGTCGCGAATGATCCGAACGATCCGGGATCGAACCTGACCAGCAATTTCCCCTTGCGTCGCGTTTCGACCGCCAGAAAATACTGAAATTTTGGTTGAATGGGTTGATTTGAAGCTCCGTCGACGGCGTCGTTCTTCGCGTTCTTCGCGTTTTTCAACGTCCTCCGGGTTCCCCGTGATACTACGGCTGAACGTGATGCGCTTACCGTCCCGTTTGGCGCCACCGCCGACGATGCCAAAGGTCGCCCTTGCTACGATGATATAAGTTTCGTCTGTCACATAGCTGCCAATGATACTGCCAAGCGTCGCGCCCCCGATCGTCCCCACCGCGACCGCCAAACCGCTGCCGCGAGAGGCACCTGCCAAGCCGCCGGCCGCCGCACCAAGAAATGCATACTGGCTCATCAGGTTGGTCTGAATTTGACCGCTATACATGACGTTAACATCGACCAACAAACCAAAATTGTTATCTGATGTTGGAGTATATCCCGCCTGTCGGTAGCCTTCCTCTATCTGGCTCTGGAATCGATAGAGGTCAAAGGCCGTATCCCCCGACGTATTACGGATTCGAACTTTGATTTTTTTGTTCTCATAGAATGAGGCGTCCGTAACCAGATTTTTTTCGACGACCGACCCGAACTGAAGGCCGGTTTGTGGATCCTTAACCATGCCCATGCGTGACGGCTGCGCACACCCGGACAGAAGGGCTAGTATGGTCACGATTGATAACGGCGCACGCGAAAATTTCATCAAATTATTATTCCTCTTCGAAAAACTTCAGTTTGTAGCAAGCTGAAAGCCGGCGAGATTTTCACGCAGAAACTCTAAAACCTCAGAATAGTGAATCGCAAAATTAAGGCCCTCCGAAGCTTTCCTGCCCATCGTGTTGACACCCACGACCTTGTTGCCAAGGAAAAGTGGTCCGCCCGAATTGCCGGGGTTGACGGGTGCATCAGTTTGAATGAACAGGGTTTTCTTGCCGCCGCCTTTTTCAAGAATCACCGTCCCAATACGTCTTAATCCACTAACCACGCCGCGAGTTATGCTGAACTCCAGCCCTTTGGGATGACCTATCGCTTCTACCGTTGCACCGAGATCTAAAATTTTCTTTTTATAAAATCGGACAGGTTTTCCACGAGACTGAACCTTAATAAGTGCCAAGTCACGTATCAGGTCGCTGCCTATGACCTTGCCAAATGTTTCCTGTCCGTCATATCTCTTTAATTCAACAAATGTTGCGTCCTTCACAACGTGCCAATTCGTCAACACCGCGTCGGGCGTTACGAAAAAACCGCTACCTAACGATCGTCGCCCCTTATTCGTGGGATACACGACAACGACGCTGCTAAAGCGAGGATCGTTGAGTGGGCGTGCGTCAAACTGAGTCGCCGCGTATTTTGCAAGCGCCACATTCTTGTCGCTCAACATTTCACGCCTAAGCGCAATCAGGCTTTGCAGCGGCTTAGAACGTTTCTTGTTCTTCAAGTAATGGTCTACCAACTGTGAAAGGTTGATACTTGCAGCTGCCTCTTCCCAAGCCACTACGGTCTTATCCGTATCCACATTCAATAGATGTGATGCTTTATCGGGATCCTTATCATGCACCGAATAAGTAACCTCGAATGTTTTTTTCTCTTCCACATCGAACGTCGATTTGAAATACTTTTTTGCAGGACGATCAATGACGTAGTAGCGCACCGTCATTAACTTTGTTGCCTTAACAGTTGCTCTATCAAAATGATAATTCTGATATACGGGTACCTCGATGGTCATAGGTGTACTTTGAAGCCCCGACATCGAAGCCTCGAGATTCTTTTTAGCTTCGTTCTCAGCTACTCCCGCCGCGATCTGAGAAAGAGCTTTTGCAATACACCCTAAACCCTGACAGAATTGCGCACTCGCAGACATGGAATTCATGGCTGCACTTTGAATCCCTATCTGCGCTTGGTTAACCTGGTTTTGCGCCAAATTATATTCAGGGTTTGGTTGAGTGCGAAACGCCGCGACGAATTTGGATGGCATGCGCTTCTTGGTCGCAATGTGCCGCCTCGTTTTTGCTAATGCCACATCAAAAACAATTAAGTAATCCGCGTCCTCTACTGTGCGGTTGGTAAGGAGCTGGTCAAGGTCGGCTTTCGCTACATTAACTGGGATATCAATCTTGACCTCGGCAGGAAACTCGATTTGGCTCTGCTTGAGCAGGGTTTTGCTTGTAACCTCTATAAAGCCGATTTTCAGCCCTGGTACCGATTTTGGTTCGAGCCCAACCTTTCGGGCTGCCCCGATCGCAGCAAAAACAGACGACAATCTTCGACCGCGCTTGCCAGCTGCATTAAGGCTCGCGGCTATGAAGTGATCACCCAACGTCGCCCAATGGACAGAGTTCAGGGCCTCTTTCGGATAATTGCGTGCGAAGGCAACAATATTTTCCGTCGAAGCCGTCTTGAACGCTTCTTTGAGACTTCCGAAATTCTTCGAAAGAAATTCTTTTTTATCGAGCGCCACTGGATAATCGGCGAAGAACGACTGCTCGCCCCAATGATTGAAATCCGCAAATTCGTCTGGTGCTGATTGGTGAATTCTAGCTTTGAGCGCAGCGAGCTTTTGCTTTAAATGGGTCGCCGCCGCAGAAAAATATTTGGGATCTGCGAGTAAAGGCGACGAGCTATAATTGGCCAGCACCGCGTCGACACTCTGCAAAGGTTTTTTGACGTTGGGCCAATCGGCCACCGTGGCTGGCCAACCTAACTGGTTCAGAGACGTCATAGCGGCCGAAATTATGGTCGATTGATTCTCATTCAGGGTAACCGCCAACGCCGACAGGTTTTGGCTATGTTTTTCCGGTTCCTTGTCGAAGAAGCTTTTATTGTCTGCAAATAGTCTGGCAGCTTCATCAGCCTTACCAGCTTTGAGCAAATCCTTCAGGTGGTCACCTTGGTCCCAAAAAATGTTGTAGTCGCCACCGACGAACGGATTTAAATTAGGACTCTCGCCGCCGTCGTTCGTTGTCTGACAGGCGGAAATCGAAAAGCTGATTAAGACAAAAATTAGAGAGAACTTCTTTAGGAAAAGAAGCTGACTACGTATCGCCGTCATTTAGGCCCCTCCGACAGAGATTTAATACTACCCGCTCAGAACGTCTTTAAATAGGACTGTATCCAAAGATAGCTTATGTAATTAAAAGGGAAGAGTCGACTGATCAGTTAACTTAGGCGACCCTAAATGGCGATGACATTTCGCTGCCCATTTCCCCGTGGCTGGCAATGTCACTAATGCAAAAGGCGATACGCCGGGGCAGAGAAGATTATGTATTGAGAGCAGCAGCGATGTCGCCAACGATGTCGTTGACGATGTCGTTGGCGCAGGTGAAATATATATTCAGTCTGCTGTGCCGTCGGGGGCAATGTAATCCTGCCAGAGATGTCTGGCGGTAAAACCCAGCCGGTCGCGCGCGCGGCGGCTGTCCAGTCCGCTCCATTGACCGGTCATGCCGCCCTTGATTCTTGTTTCGGGCAGATATTTCTCAACCAGCTCAGAGGTCGGCTCGAGATAGCGGCTGGTGTCGGCGCCGATATTAAAAACCTCATGGCCTTTTATCTCCGCCTCGATTGCCAGCCTGCAGGATTCCGCCGCGTCCCGGACATCGACATAACTCCAGAAGGTGCCGAGCTTTGCACCGGGGTTCTTCCATCTTTCCGGCAAACTTTTATAGGTCAGATCGAAATTGACGCCGCTGAGCCGCAGACTCGCAAACGACGTCTCCGTCATGCTCGCAAAAGAATCCGCGAGCTGTTCGCCAAATATTTTCGAGAGCGCATAGGGGTCTTTCGGAAGGCAGGGATGGTTTTCATCCAGCGGCAAATAGTCGGGCGCCCACATCTCGGGCGCATAGAGGAAACCGTACGCCGCAATGCTTGACGCGTGGACCACCCGCCGCACGTCCCTGTCCGATGCGGCTTTGAACACGTTGTACGTGGCGCCAAGGTTATTTCGGAACACTTCGGAATCGGCCGCCATATAGGGCGCTTGATAGGCGGCGAGATGCACCACCGCCTCCGCGCCCTTACACGCCTCATAGAGATCGCCGGTCTGAGTCAAATCCGCTATCCAGGATTCACAGATCCTTTCGCGTGGTGCAATGGCATCCAGATTCAGCGGCTCGTAACCGGCCTCGATCAGCGCGCGAACGGTCCAGCTTCCGAGATTGCCGCTGCCGCCGGTGACGACGATTTTACCCTTGCTCATGGTGCCGTCTCTATGCCGGCCGAACGCCGACAAAGGAGTCCAGCTTTACGAGCCCCTCCGCATTCTCCGTGAGATAAAGCCCCTTGGGGGCTTCACCCGCGGCAGATTTCGCGATCGCATCCCGGATCATTTTGCGCAGCATGATGATTCCACGGTCGGACGTGCCAAGATGCTCGTCGCGGTCTCCGAGAAGCTTCTGCGTCCCCTGCGTGACGATGTCTTCCTTTCGCACATTGCCGCGAAACGGCATCAAGGGACGTTTGTCATAGGGCTTGCGGGTATCCTTGGGTTCTTCCCGTTTACGCATTTCCTTGAGATGATCAAAGAAATCAGGGTTCGGGCCGGTATAGTAATCCACCGTGAACATCATGAAGCTGTCGTCGTCCTTGGGCGTCAGGAACAGGAAATGTTCATAACTCGAACCCTCGTTGGCGAGTTTCTCGGGATCGAGCTTGGCGTGAACCAGCTCGGTATCGCCAACCTGAAGAATGCTGGGGAAGCCGAGGCTCATCTCGTCGACAAACACGCCGTCCTGATCGGGCGCCGGCTTGGACATGACGATTTTCATCCCGTAAGGGGTCTCAACCGGTTCGAAATTGGGCGGATCATCGAGACTGAAAAAGCGGTTGCCCCAGGTTTGATTGCCATAGGCGCTGTTGCCATGCAGAATCCAGACATGGACCGGATCGGCGCTGTTCTCAAAGAAATTGAACCAGTTATAATCGAAATGACGGGTCGGCTCGATCTGACGCTGCCCGCCATGATCGATGAGCGGTGAATAGTTGGGAAGCGGCGGCGGATCGTCGGGACCCATATAGGCAAATATGAGCCCCCCCCGCTCGCGCACCGGATAGGAAGTCTGGCGAATCTTCGCGCAGAATTCCTTGCCGTTCTTCTCGGAAGGCTGTTCGAGGCATTTGCCCGACACGTCATAGAGCCAGCCGTGATACGGGCATCGAATCCCGGCGCCTTCGATATCGCCATATTCCAGCGACGCCCCGCGATGGGCACAGGCCCGCCCTAAAAGACCGGGCCGTCCCTCGCCATCGCGGAACAGGACCAGCTCTTCACCCAGAGCCTGGACCGCTTGCGGAATATCATAAAGCTCCGCCGTTGTTCCAACCGGCATCCAGTACCGGCGCAGCCAGTTTCCCCCGGGAGTACCGGGTCCTACGCGCGGAATATCACTGTTGGTAATTTGCATGCGGTCCTCAATCCAGAATTCCGACGTCGCGATAGGTGTTCCGGATGATCTCTTTCGCTTCGTCGGGGAGGGGCGCTGTCGCCCAGCGCGGGAAACGTTTTACCGGAATTCCGCGCAGCCGATAGGTCTCGGTAATCGTGCCGCGCCCATAGCGCTTTTGCGTTTCGATAAACATCTGGGTGATTTTCGTGACCTTGGCCTGCAGCTCCGCCGCCCTTGGGTAATCCTTGCTTTCGAGCGCCTGGTAAAGTTCGACGCATAGTTCCGGCACGGAGCTTGTCGGCGGATTGATCATGCCGGCAACGCCAAAGGGCACCAGTCCGAAGATGTCCGCGTTGCCGGTAAAGACCGAGACGTCCTCCGGAAACAGCTTTACATAATCCTCCATCGCGCCGGCGCCATAGGACACTTTAATTCCCCGGATCGTCGGCACCTGCTCCTTCATCTTCGCACCGAATTGAGGCGAAATTGAAATACCGCAATATTTAGGGTTCTCGTAAATAAAGATCGGCAACGAGACGGCATCGGCAATTTTTCGGAAATGCTCAAGGATCGCCGTCTCCGGCGCGTCACAATAGTAATAGGGCGGGATCACGCCAATCGCCGCGGCGCCGCTCTCTGCCGCATGCCGGGCAAGCTCGAGGGTCGTCGGCGTGTCCGCGGTCCCAACATGGATGATAACCGGCGTCCGACCGGCCACATGATCGATGATGATCTCCGCCACCGCTTTGCGTTCATCTGCCGACATCGCGGGGCCTTGCCCGGATGACCCCAGGGCAAACAACCCGTGAACTGACGCGTTCAGATAGAAATCGACGAGCTGGCGCAGCGTTCCTTCATCGACGGAGCTGTCTTCCTCGAACGGGGTAATGACTGGTATCAGGACGCCCTTGTACATTTGCCTCGCCTTTTTCCTTTGGCAGGTAATTTACACCATCCGCACTATTCAACATAGCGCGCCCTGCAGGTCATGAATTATAGAGCGACTCGTGTCCGCCGGTACGTAATGCTATTGTAGACATGCCATGAATGAGCACCTGTCGCCTTCCCACAACGCCGTTCTGCCGCTTGATGCCAGTATGCTGGATGGGCTGCCCGACCCGGTATTTCTGGTCGATCAGTCCCTCACCATCGTCGATTGCAACCGCGCGGCACGGCTCCTTCTGGGCGATGGCGCGGTCGGCGCCAAATTGGCCGGTTCGCTGGATAGCGCTGAAATTTTGGAAGCTATCGACGATTCTCTCGGCGGGTCGCCGGGGACCCGGCGGGAAGTTTTTCTACCGTACCCGGTCGCGCGCAATTACGAATTTATTGTCTGGCGCCTGCCCGATCTGAAATCGCCGGGGCCAGCCTGGGCGATGGTGGCGCTGCATGATGTAACGGCGTCGAAAAAGGCCGACCAGATGCGCGCCGATTTTGTCGCCAATGTCAGCCATGAGCTGCGCTCGCCTTTGTCCTCGCTGCTGGGGTTTATCGAAACATTACGGGGCGCGGCGCGCGACGACCCGGAGGCGACAGAGCGGTTCCTGGGCATCATGGCCTCCGAGGCGGAGCGGATGACGCGGCTGATCAACGAGCTGCTGACCCTGTCGAAGGTTGAGACCGAGGAACATATTCGCCCGGAAAATTCAGTTGAACTCGGCCCTATTCTGAACCAGGTATCCGCAACATTGTCGGTTCGCGCCGGGGATCGCCGAATGGAGATCGAATTCGACATCCCTGATAACCTGCCCGCCATCACAGGAGAATCGGACGAACTGACCCAGGTTTTTCTGAATCTGGTCGCCAATGCCGTCAGCTATGGCACGGCGGGAACGCCTATTCGGGTCGTTGCGACGGCACAGATTTCAATTCCGGGTACCGGCGGTCCCGGCGTGTCGGTTGCCATCATCAATCGGGGTGAGGGCATCCCCCCTGACGAGATCCCCCGCCTGACCGAACGTTTCTACCGGGTCGACAAGGGGCGTTCGCGAAAAATGGGCGGTACGGGGCTGGGGCTTGCCATCGTCAAGCACATCGTCGCCCGCCACAGGGGCCATCTCAGGATAGAGAGCAAACCCAGCGAGGAAACGTCCTTCACCGTTTTTCTGCCCTGCAGCGGCGCCTGAACCCCAAATATTTCATCGCCTGTTCTTAGATTCCGGGCTGTCATAAAAGCTTCACATAACTGT
>JBLHKG010000060.1:0-8022 GCA_047619835.1 Alphaproteobacteria bacterium | reverse complement strand
ACACCACCCGGACATATTCGGGATCACAGCCCAGCAGCGCGACCAGCTGATCCTTCAGCCGATGCGAGCCCTGGCTACCGGCGATCAAGGTGAAGCGCCCGCTCGTCTCATCATAGAGCCCGGTCGCCGTGCGGGGTTCCATCGACACCGCAGTCACGCGGTTGTTGGTGAGGTCGAGCTCGACGATATGTGCGGCCTTTGCCATGGCGGCATCGACGGCGGCGGCATCGCCCAGCTCGACATCGAAACAGATATTGCCGGGGGCTTTGTCCCACAATCGCGGCGCATCGCCCGTAACCGCCCGGCGCACGTCTGTGACGGGCTCAAGCGCTTCATAGGCAACAACAACCAGCTCGGCGGCTTCTTCCGCGATTGCGGCACTATCGGCGACTACAAACGCGACCGGTTCGCCGACATGGCGCACCTTGCCCTGCGCCAGCGGCCAGTGCTCGCCCTCGAATACCGGGGCGCCATCCTTGTGAGAAAATGCCGCTTCACCGACCCGCGTGATATGGGCCGGGTTCGGCACGTTGGGGATTGGTTTCAGCCCGTCAGAAACGTAATCAGACGCGGTCAGAACGGCGCGGACGCCGGGCAAGGCAGAGGCGGCGCCTGTGTCTATCTCCCCAAGCGTCGCATGCGCGTACGGGCTGCGGATGACAAACCCATAAATCATGCCGGGAACCATCGCATCGTCGCTAAACCGGCCATTGCCGGTCAGAAGACGGAAATCTTCGGTCCGCAGAACAGGCTTTCCGATGGCGAAGGGGTTATCTGTCATTTCAGGTCAGAAAATCTCAGAGCGCGCTGGCAGCGAGTTGATAACGCCCGTCACTGTCACGGCTGAGACGCCCGGTACCGCGAATTATATCCAGCGACCGCACCAGTTCGCGGCCATCGTCGGACCCCAGCGCCGCGATCAGCTCGCCAAAGGATTTCTTGCCATCGGCAAGCGCATCCTCAACCGTCTGGAACCGCGCCGGCGCCTGATCGAACACCGGAGGCCGCGACACGGTGAGATCAATCTGATCCCGCTTGCCGAACGGCAAGGTCAGATCGAACCCTGCCTTGGCGCCAGTGCGTTCATGCTCCAGCGAGGGATCGAGCGGAATAACGCGAAAACCCTTCTGGACGATCAGATCGCGGTCGGCCTGAAACCGCGTCGCCAGCGCCCAGTCGAGCTGTGCATCGGATGTCACATCCACATCGTCATCGACAATAAAGACATGTTTGATATCGGCCACCGATCCGAGGAGCGCGCTGATGGCGTTGCGCGCTTCTCCCGGCACCCGCTGACGGATCGCAGCGCGGACATTAAACAAACCACCCGACGCCGCCGTCGCGGAGATCGCCACAGGTTCGCGCACGGCGCTACGAAGGGCATCCCAGGCGCCGACTTCCGTCAGGATGGTGCCGATATTCGCGGTATCGGTGTTGGCGACCGAACTACCCGAAATCGTCACCGTCTGAAACAGCGCGTCGCGGCGTTTGGTGATGGCGGTCAGGTGAAACACCGGGTTCTGCTTCATCACCCCGTAATAGCCGAGGAATTCGCCGAACGGTCCTTCTTCTTCGGTCCAGCCCGCTGTATCGAAATAGCCCTCAAGAACCATTTCCGCATCGGCGGGAACCAGGACGTCGTTGGTCACGCCCTTGACCACCGCCAGCGGCGCGCCCCGCAACGCCGCGAGGAGCCCGAGTTCATCACCGGAAAATCTCAACGACGCCGACAGGATATCAATCGGGTGGGACCCCACCACATAGCTGACCGGCAGCTTTTCGCCCCTCGCCTGCTGCTTGCGGTAGATCGCCTGAAGATCGCTCGGCGCGGTCATATCCACCCCGGCCTCCTTCGGCCCCCGCAGCATCATGCGGCGGATACCAACATTGGTCAGACCGGTTTCAGGATCGCAGGTGTAATCCACGCTCGCCGAGATATAGGGACCGCCATCCATGGCGTGCTGCAAATGCACAGGCAATCTGGTCAGGTCCGCATCATCCCCGGTCAGCACAATTTCATGGACCGGCGCCGAAGTGGAGGGGATTTCAATAACCGGCTGTGGCTCGGCAATCCGGCGAATTATCTCCGCCGGGACGTCGGCGCGGGCCATACCGAAAGCCGCGCCGATCCTTACCCCGTTGCCGAGGATATTTCCGACGATTTCCGCCTGTTCGGGTCCGGCTTTGCGGAATAGAACCGCTTTCTCATTACCGTCGAGATGGCCAGCCAGCGCGGTCAGTGGAACCGGTTGATCATGGATTTCGACCTGATCGGTCTCAATCAGCGCCTCAACAAAATTGCGCAGGCGAAATCGCTCGCAATCGGGGACGGTCGCGGCCTCTGCTGCGGTCTGAGGCGCCAAAATCAGGTCTTGCCCGTCTGTATACCGGAATAGCGTGCGGCGCCTTCGGCATAGGCCCATTCGGCGAAGCTTTCGGGAGACGACTCCCATTCCGCCGGCTCCCACCCATCAGTGATGTAATCCGAGTCTGAATCGTACTCCGCCGCGCCGCCGCAGGGGTTCTTGAAATACCAGAAATAGCAGGACGACAGCGGATGCCGGCCCGGTCCGAGATGGGTCTCCCACCCCTTGTCGGTCATGTGCAACCCACCGCCGAACACTTCGTGAATGTCACGCAGCTCAAAGGCAATATGGTGAAAACCGATATTGTCGCCGCCCTTCAACAGGAACAGATTGTGATGCTCGTGCGAGCCCGGCGCACGCAGAAAATACCCCCTGCCGGGATACATGTCTGTCACCTTGAAGCCGAGCCGATCGACATAGAAATTCTTCAACTTCTCGATGTCAGGCGCCAGCAGAACGATGTGGGACATGCGATGCGGCGTCGCCTTTTCATAAACCTTGCCACGTTCGTTGATGCGACCCGCATTGCCCGGCGCATTGAACCCGGTCGGCTCAACCGCGATTTCCTTGCGCCGCGTCACGCGGAATCCAACGCCATAACCCAGCGCATCGAGCGTATGGATCGTGCCGTCATTATCGACCGTGACCTCGCGGTCGCATTCCAGCCCGGCACGAATCGCATCGATATCGGCCTGGCTCTCCGCGCCCCAGATGAATTCGCGCGCCGTATTGCCCTCGGCCAGCCCTTTCGGCAGCGACGCATCGCTATCGGGACGGATTTCGATTTCCGCGCCCTCTACCGTTGTCAGGACGCCCTTCGCCGGCACCAGCCCGAAATCGGTCCAGAACCGCGCCGCCATATCGGTATCGTCGACGGCGTAGACAACCTTGTCCAATCCGCTGATTGCCATGCGAATTCTCCCGCTAGTTCTTCATATCCTGTTTCGTCCGGGTCGGCGGCTGACCGGCGAACTTGTTCAGCCCGTCGCCCAGCGCCCATTCGGCGAACATGTCAGGCGCCGGATTCCAGTGCTTGGGCTTCCAGTTCTCGGTGCAGTAATCCTCATCGACAAAATACTCGATATTGCCGCCGCAGGGGTTCTTGAAATACCAGAAATAACAGGACGACACGATATGGCGCCCGGGTCCGACCGCCGTTTTCCAGCCCTTCGAGGTGAAATGAATACCGCCGGCAAACAGCTCATGTGTATTGGCGACGCCAAAGGCGACATGGTTGATCTGGGTTTTGCCCTCGGCGTCTTCGAGGAAAAACAGATTGTGATGCCCGCCGGGTGTCTTGCACCGCAGAAACACGCCACGCCCCTTGTAGTAATCGGAGACTTCGAACCCCAGCCGGTCGACGTAGAAATCCTGCGTGTCCTGATAGGACGGGACGGTAAAAACCGCATGGCCGAGCGTCAGCGGGTTTGCCTTGTCGTAATAGGTGGCGCGATCGTCAATGCGGACCACCGCCTCAGGCGCGTTAATCGGCGTCGCGCTACGGGTCTTGAGCTTGCGTCGCTGGCTCTTGCGGAAACCAATGCCAAGACCGTTATTGTCGACCGAATGCAGCGTGCCGTCCTTGTCCTCGGTGACGGGGCGGTCTTTCGAAAGCTCCTTGCGGATCCGGGCAAGATCGGATTTCGCGCTCACGCCCCAGATCATCTCGCGCACGGTAGAGCCCGGCTGAATCGCCTTGGGCAGACTTTTGTCGCCCCGCGGCCTGATGATCACGCGCGAACCGTCCTGGGTTTCCAGCACCGCTTCCGTCGCGCCGCTCTTGACCTTCTTCAGGCCGAAATCCACGAAGGCCTGCGCCCCCTTCTTGATATCCGTGACGCCATAGATAATCGCGTCGATGCCGATAAATGCCATGAATTGCTCCCGCGAAAAATTGTCCGTTCGGTTCAATAAGAACCTTCAATAAGGCTTTGTATCGCCTTTTACCGTCGTGCGCAGCAGAAGGCGCCGCTCGCCGTCGGGAAAATCGGTCCGGGCGTGGCTCGAACAGCGATTATCCCACAGCAGCAGATCGCCGACCTGCCAGATATGTTCGTAGACGAATTCGGGCTTTTCCGCGTGATCGTAGACCGCATTCAACAAGCGCTCACTCTCGGCGGCTTCCATGCCTTCTACCCGTACGGTCATCAACCGGTTGACATAGACCGCCTTGCGGCCGGTTTCCTCGTGGGTGCGGAATACCGGGTGGCGCGATTCGGAAAACGCCTCGATCCCGCGCTCGTCGCCCTTCTGGGTCGATCCGTAATTATAATGATGGAAGGCCGATTTGCCTTCGAGCAGCGCGCGTATGTCGTCGGACAGGGTTTCATAGGCGACATAGCCACTGGCGAACAGCGTATGACCGCCATAGGAGGGAATTTCCACCGAATAGAGCAGAGTCGCCTTATCCGGCAAATCGGCATGCAACATATCGTGATGGAACATCATCTCCCCGTCCGGCAGCGCGCCAATCGGCTCGCCATTTTCCCGGATGTTGGAGATCAGCATGATATTGGGCAGGATCTGTGAATAGCCCTTGGGGAAGTATTTCGGCGGTCGCGCGATCTCGCTATGGGGACCGAATATCTTGGTGATTCGGATCTGGTCTTCCTGGCTGAGTTTCTGCCCGCGGAACACGAGCACAGTATTATCCAGCCATGCCCGATAGAGCGCCGCCACTGTCGCCTCATCGAATTCCTGCGAAAGATCGAGGCCCTTTATTTCAGCGCCGATATGCGGGGATAGCTTGTCGATTTCAAAGGTTGCCTGTCCGTTGAGGGCGGGGATTACAGTCGTTGACATGTTGTTTCCTTCTCGTCGCAATCGCTGCGGAATGTTAGCCGATCGCCCGGCCCCGGTCTATTTACTGTCCAACCGGAAAATATCGGAAAAAAGCGCCTGCCCGAAGACATCTCATCAAATCGCTCCTGTCGTGCTATATTATCGCCCGAGAAGTTCAAATGACGTTTATCAGAGCTGGATTGTGGCAGACGGAAGCAGAAGCGGCACACCGGAAAGAGCGGAAGATTTTCCGCCGGTTGCCGACGTGCGCGACGAGTTTACCCGCATGTGGCTGTTCGTCGGCGAGAAGCAGGCTGAAAAATACGTCCGGCTTTACCTAAAATACGAAGACAAGGGCCATGTGATGGGCTGGAACTGGGCCGCGTTCCTGTTCGGACCAATCTGGCTGTTTTACCGCAAGCTCAATCTGGAGGGCATGCTGCTTATCCTGATTCCGGTCCTGCTCTGGTTGATCCACCCCTATGCAATCGCCGGCGCGCTGGTGATTTACGTACCTCTCTACATTTTCGCCAACCAGTACTATCTCTATCGAGCGGAGAGAGAAATCTATGCCATCGAAAAAACCGGCCTACCCAGCGACGAACGGGATCACCTGATTCAGATCCGCGGCGGCGGATCGATGCGGGGCGCCATTGCGGGCCTGTTGATTATGACGAGTTTAATTGGCGGGGTATTGTTCGGTCCGACATGGTCACATCTGGACAGTATGAAGGTCGATCTGAATTTGAACTTCCTGAAGGGCGCTTTTCAGGGTGGGTTTAAGGTCCCGCAATTGAGCAATGCCAAGCTTCCGACCTGCACGTCTCCGCGCATCAAAAAGATGGTCCGAAAAATGGTCATGGACCAGCTCAAAACCTTGAACATCCCCTCCATCGGGGTCGAAACCAAAGATTTCAGCCAGGTATCCGCCACGAGAATAGTGCGGAATTGCAAAATGACTTTGTCGGGCGCGGGCCAGTCCGGTGCCTATAAGATCCGCATGTACTGGCGCGATGTCGGCAAGAAACGCTTTGGGCTGCAATTGGCGCCAATGTAGGGCCGGGGGAAGAGCACTCTCTAACGCGGCATCCTGACCATTTCCAGCAGCTTGGCAATCGCGTCATCGCCCTTGCCCATCGGATCGACGCGCTGGAACTTGTCGCGCGCTTCCTTGCGAAAGGTCGGTGGCTTAGTGGCGTCGATGCCCATCTTGCCGCCGATCCGCATCACCGTGTACTCGTCGCCCTGCTCGGGAATAATCGCATCGAGCGGATGCAGGCGCGATCCCTCGTGAACTTTCACATGCTGGGCAGGATCGCAGCGGGTCGCGACCGCCCATAACACGTCCTCGGCATTGTAGATATCGACGTCCTCATCCACCGCGATGACGACTTTTACATGCAGGTTGGGGCCCGATAAAGCCGCCATCAGCATGTCATTGACCTGCCCGTCCCATTTCGCCTCGACCTGGACGATCATCATGAATTGCGATGCCCAGGGCGGCACAAATACATCGATCACATTGGTGTTGCCGTGGGTCTCGCGCAGCCGGTTGTAATAGGTCGCCTCCATCGGCAGCGTGATCAGCGGCTGATGGTCGGTAAACCATGTCGCCTGCATATGGCGGAATATCGGATTCTTGCGGTGGGTGATGGCGGTCATGGTGAACACCGGCGCGGGCCCTTCTGCGCCGAAACCGAAATTGGTGAACTCACCAAACGGGCCTTCCATCATGCGCTCGGTCGGATGGACCATCCCTTCAATCACCACTTCGGCATGGGCCGGCACTTCAAGATCGATGGTCTCGCATTTGACCATCTCGATGTCCTCACCGAGGACCCCGGCGGCATATTCCAGCTCGTCGAAATCCTTATGAATGCCCGACCAGTTGGACATGATCTCATAGACCGGATGTAGCCCGATCGCGAACGCCATCGGCATCGGCTCGTTGCGCTCTACATATTTCAGGTAATGCGCGTAATTATGCCGCGCTGCCATCCAGAACGGCGCCTTGTGCGGATCGTCGGTGAGCTGCACGCGCAAGATGGATTCGTTGCGGATGCCGGTTTCGGGATCGCGCGTGATGGTAACGCCGGAGCCGAGATAACGCCCCGCATCGCCGTGGCTGTGGATCGGGATCGGCAGTTTGCGCAGATCGGCATCATCGCCAATCAGCTTGACCTCCTTGACCGGTCCGTCATCGACCATCACCGATTTACCGGGGCCCCGCGCCATCTGCTGGGCGAGATACGGGCAGACTTCTTTATCGCTGTCGAGGCCGAGCGCCGCCGCCTGCCCCTTGCGGTCCTTGATCAGAATGTCGGTCAGCCGCCAGTCGGGGAAATCCGGCATATTATGAAACATCAGCGGTCCCTGGCTTTCCGAGCACAGATAACCAACCTGCTTGATCGGATCGACCTCGTCATGGATGTGCAGCATCCGATTATCAACCGATTCCAGAAAGGACCTGAGCGTATGCGGCATAATTTATTTTCTCCCGTTTCAGCGAGCCCGCAGAGTGCGGATCAGCAGCATATCTGTCAACGCCGCCCCGGCGGTCCGGCGCGGGGTTTTCGTGCCCTTACGTAGGGTGTAGAAAATACCCCGAGCGACAAAGCCACAAATAACGAAAAACAGGACACTGGAACAGGACACCGGAATGAGCGATAGCAAATCCTATGATTACGTCATCGTCGGCGCCGGGTCGGCCGGCTGCATCTTGGCGGCGCGGCTGAGCGAGGATTCAGACGTAAAAGTTCTGATCCTTGAGGCCGGCGGCAACGATACAAACCCGCTGATCCATATTCCGCTCGGCATGGGCAAGATGCACGAGCATCGGCTGCATGACTGGGGCTATGACGGCGAACCGGAGCCC
>JBLHKG010000059.1:0-8153 GCA_047619835.1 Alphaproteobacteria bacterium | reverse complement strand
CGATCGCGTTGCCGCCCAGCATCCGGTGCTTCTGCTTTTCGCTGAGGAAGGGCAGATCATAGATCACACTCGGCACATCCATATCCCAATGCGGATAATCGGATGACCAGAGAAGCTGGGTATCGGCGTTGATCAGATCGAACGTCATCTCCAGCACATCCATCCGGTTCGGACGTTCCATCGGCTGGGAGGTGTAATACATCTCCCGCATGTATTCGCTCGGCAACCGCTTGAGAGACGGCGCATCCGATGTGCGCATCTTGTAATCGTTGTCGAGACGCTGCATCAACCACGGCACCCAGGCGAGACCGGATTCTATCCAGATCGTCTTTAGCTTGGGGAACCTCTCGGGTATGCCGTTGATCACCCAGTTACACAGATGGATCGCGTTAAACATCGTGAATCCGAGCGCATGGGTGACCAGAAAGCGATTTGTATTGCCGACCAGCGGATCGTTCCAGTTGTAATTACTGTGAAACCCGAGGGGTTTGCCCATTTCCTCGATCAACGCATAGGTTTTCATATAGGCATTGTCATAGATCGGCTTGTAACGAACCGAAACGACCATGAAACCGATGACATTCGGACTATCGCCAAACCTTTTGACGGTCTGGTACGCGGCCTCCGGGTCGTTGAAGGGAAGATAGATCATCGTCTTGAGACGGTTCTGCTTCGGATGGCAGATTTTATCCAGCAACCAACTATTATAGCCGGTGGCCATGGCGGCCTCAACTTCGGGCTGCGGATGGGTGCCGAGCAACAGCATCGGTGTCGGAAAGACACAGCCATAATCCACGCCCATCGCATCCATCCAGCGGAGCGACAGATGCTCATCCCGATGTTTCCCGTCAGCCGGCGTTTCTTCGAGTTTGCGCAGCGGATAGCGCGTGATCCGGCCAGCCACGTCCTGATAACCGACGCCCGCCGGCATCATGGGTGACTGAACCCCCGTCCCGCCCGCGGAATAGAGCAGGCCGGTCTGCTTCAGGACGGGATCTTCAAAATACTGAAGTATTTCGCGGAGCGACTCGTTTTCATAATGATGGCAATCGACATCGACGATTGGAAAACTGGCATAATTACGCGCGTCACGCTGCCGTGCCGCGTTGGTCAGCAGTTTTTCCGTATCGAAGGACGCGAAAGATTGTTTGTGTATGTCGCTGGTTGCGAGATCCATCATTGGTCCTCCCGGTTACTGATGGCTCAAGCGCCGGACCAGGCCTGCCACATACCCAACTCAAATACTTCGACGTTAACAGACCGCATGATCGAGGTGCACATGATCATGGCCGCCGTGGCCGGCACAGCACGCCCGGGTAAAAAGGGCGGCCAGCGTTCCCCTAGCTGGAATTTGACCGAATACAGCCGGCACAGCGCCGTCAGACCTTCCTGAACCAGCGCGTCGGGAACAGGTACCCCCTCGGGAAGTTCGGCCATCTTGCGACCGAACTCCCGAATGGCGACCTCTTCCTCCGAAATATCGGCAATAACTTCGCCGCCTTCCGGAAGATCGGCGATCCTGGGGTCTTCAGGCTGTGACATAGACGTCGTCCCCGCGGATTTCGACGTCGAACTTGCGCAGCTTCCATTGGGGATCGCCGCACGCAACGCCATCGGCCATCTTGAACTCCCAGCCATGCCACGGACAAACGATATGCATCTCGTCATGATTGAAGCGCATGCCGTGATAGGTTTTATCCTCGTGTATCACCTCTTCAACCTTGGCCATCAACATCCCTTCGCAGGCCGGACCACCCTGATGGGGACAAAGATTTGCATAAGCAAACCATTCACCCTTGATCAGATAAACGCCGACCTCGCTGGTCTTGCTGGTTGAGATGATCTTCTTGTCCCCGTCGTTGAACTCGGAAGTTTTTCCGACATGAAATTCCTTGGCCATTTTGCTCCCTCTGCGCGCTGTCTTTGATTGTGAATTTTCTACCCAGCGCGACAGGCTGTCAAACCTGTTGCCGGATCTTTTCGTACCCGTCGTCTTGGACCGGCCTTTTCAGAACTGCGCCGGAATTACGAAGGCCGGGTAAAACCCGGCCTTCGATTTCGGCAGGACCTGACGGAAATCAGGCGACCTTCTTGTGGTAGTCGGGAAAACGGTCCGACACATCGATATCGAAGATCCGGATCGCGTTGCCACCAAGGATATTCCGCTTGGCCTCCTCACTCAGGAACGGCAGGTCATAGATCGTGCTCGGCAGATCCATATCCCAATGCGGATAATCAGATGCGTAGAGCAGCTGGGTCTCAGCGTTGATGAACTTGAATGTTGATTCCAGGAACGACAGATCGTTCGGCTTCTCCATCGGCTGGCTCGTGTAATACATGTCCTTCATGTATTCACTCGGCAGCTTCTTGAGACTTGGGCATTCCGACGTACGCATCTTGTAATCGTTGTCGAGCCGCTGACCCAGCCAGGGAACCCAGGCAAGACCGGACTCGGTCCAGACCACGTCGAGTTTCGGGAAGCGTTCGCTCAGCCCGTTGGTGATCCAGTTGCACATGTGGATCACGTTATAGAGCGTGAAGCCAAGCGCATGCGCGGAAATGAAGCGGTTGGTTACCGACATCAACGGATCGTTCCAGTTAAGGCCGGAATGGAAGGTGAGCGGCTTGCCCATTTCCTCGATCAACGCATATGTCTTCATATAGGCGTTGTCATGGATCGGCTTATAGCGCGGGCTGGTGATCACGAAGCCCATGATTCCGGGCGCATCGCCAAAATCGAGAACCGCCTGATAGGCCATTTCCGGCGTGTTGAACGGGAGATAGACAAAGCCTTTGACACGATCGTCATGCGGCAGAACCCGCTCGATCAGCCATTTGGTATAGGCCCGTGAATAGGCAACTTCGAGATCAGCCTGAGGCATAAGGCCAACCGACAGCATGCCCGTCGGAAACAGACCGATATAATCCATCCCGATCGCATCCATGAAGCGGCGCGAAAGATGAATATCGCGATGGACGCCGTCGGATGGGGTTTCTTCGATCTTGCGAAGCGGATAGCGCATGACGCGACCGCCGATCGGCTGATAACCACCGCGCGCGCCGCCCAGAATACTGGGCGCCGCAGTCGCGAGCTGGTGAAGCACATCGTCTTCAAGATATTCGATCACTTCGCTGAAGGATTCGCTCTCATACTGATGAGCATCTGCATCAATGATCGGAAAATCGTTAAAGTTCCGTGCATCGCGCTGGCGCGCCGCATTGACGAGCAGCTTCTCTGTATTGAAGCTGTCGACGCTCATTTTGTGGTAGCGGTCGCTTGTGGGTATTTCCATCGTGCTCTCCTGTCATGTCCAGATCGGACGGTCTGTTATAACCTATGATACATCAAAACATTATTCGGGATAAAGTGGCGCTTTAAATTTAGTGCCCGGCACAATAACGCCTCCCGCGGGTCTGATTCCCGGTGCCAAATGGCCATATCGGTTCTTGTAGGACGGCGATAGTGGTAGTCCGTCGGGCGTCGCAATCCATAGCCTGAGCAGATTACGACGGCGTTCAAGTTCTGGAAAATCTTCAAATTCGGTGCGCGAATGCACGGTCACATGATTGTGCAGGAACTGGATATCACCCTGCTGGAAGTCCATACTATAGCTCAGCTCGCGCGACATCGCCGCGAACATATCGAGCGCGTCTTTCAAATCCTGGGATTGCGGCGGCAATTCCTCGAACCGGCTTGCCGACCGGATATATCCGCCCTGCCAGCTAACCGTCAGATAATCCTGTTCAAAATTAAACACCGGCAGCTGGAACCAGGGATCCCTGCCCTCCGGAATCTCGTTGCGGCGGTCACGATAAACCGGCTCCACCAACGCGGCCACCAGATCTGGACGGCGCTTCAGCATCTCATTGTAAATATTCAGTGAGCTCGTAACTGTGCTTTCGCCGCCGGATTTCGCGGGCTGGAGGCACAGCAACCCGACAACGTCACAGGAATCGCAATGGAACGGTAACTGCTCATGGGTCTGGTAGCCGCGATTTTTCGGGTTCGCCAGCGTAGTGCCGCCCAAATCTGCAACATGACCGAGCAAGTGTCCCTTGGAATTCTGCGACACCGGGTCTCCGACATACAGCCCGATACACCAGAAGGCTATCGCCGACTGCTGCCGCGAGTAGCGCGCCACCGGAACCCCTCGAATAAGCGCGAGGCCCCTGCCCTCTAATATGTCATCAGCGATGGCCTGGAGTTTTGGACCAAGCGTCGGCAATTCGTAGTCGCCGCGCTTAATATCCATAACCGTAGTGATTCGCGCCTCAAAATCGGCGATCACCGCATCCAGTTCAGCGATATCCTCGCCGGTTAACCGATGTATCCAGCTCTTATCGGCGTCGAGGTCTTCCGCCGTCCAGACGGCAGGATCGACGACCGGCTGAAGAGGAATCGCGCTTTCTCTGGAGCGCGCCGGAATTTCGATTGCAGCTTTAGACATAGGGTTATTCTATACCCGCTGTAATTCTTTGAAAATAGTAGCAATTCGAATTTTTTACAGGCGTTCTATCGACAATAACAAGACCGACAACTAAAATTTGATCCCGTTTCCAGACCATCGGACTAACCGGTGGCCCTATAACAATACGAGAGAAGCGGGAAGGGAGACATAGAGTCGATGGCGTTCCTCACCAATCACGAAATCATCCTGAGCGCTCACCGCAATGCGACCGGGCCGGTGTGGGATTATGTCTGCGGCGGCAGCGAGAGCGAAACCGCGATGCGGCGAAACAGACTGGCACTGGATTCGATTGCATTGCGCCCCCGGGTCCTGTGTGACGTTTCAAACATTGATCTATCGACCACAATCCTTGGCCATAAATCACGCCTGCCGATGTTCCTGGCGCCGGTCGCTTCTCTGCAATTAATTCATCCTGACGGAGCGAAGGCCGCCGACGACGCAGCCGAGGAATTCGGCATCATCAATATGCTGAGCGGTCATACCCAGCCCGGCTACAAGGAAATCGGTGCCAACAGTCCTCACACCAAGATTTATCAGATCTATGTCAGGGGTGATGACGACTGGATTCGCGAACTGCTCGACGGCGTCAGGGAGGCCGGCTTTGCCGCACTCACCGTCACGGTCGATGCCTCGGTTTACAGCAATCGCGAACGGCAGATGCTGCATGGCTGGATACCGCCAACCCGGCGCAATTCGGAAGGCCGCGAATATCTCGCCGGACTCGACTGGAACACATGGGACCGTATGGCGAAAATCTGGGGTGGCCCGATGATCCTGAAAGGCGTCAGTACTGCGGCAGATGCCAAAATGGCGGTCGAGCATGGCGCCGCAGCAGTTTACGTATCCAATCATGGTGGCCGTCAGCTCGATTATGACCGCGCCACGATCAACGTACTGCCGCGAATTGTCGAAGCCGTGGACGGCAAAGCCGAGATCTTCGTCGATGGCGGGTTCGTGCGTGGCACCGACATCGTCAAGGCAATTGCCATGGGCGCGACGGCCGTCGGCATCGGCAAAATGCAGGCCTGGGCACTCGGCGCGGGAGGCAAGGACGCTATACTCGATTGCCTGGCCATCCTTGAGGACGAAATCCAGATCGCCATGGGCTTGCTGGGCGTCGCCAGCGTCGGCGAACTCGGCCCCCAACACCTCGCCAAGGCGCACCCGGTCGGGCCCGCCCATGAAATGAGTGCCTTCCCTCACCTGCCCGACGGCCAGATTATCTGATTCCGCTTTATCTAGCCCGCCACCACATTAACCTCTACCGGAGAACATGATGAGCGACGACGTCCAATTCGAGACAAGTCATGACATGATCAAAATGGCCCGGCGCAATCTGGACCAGGATAACTGGGACTATATTTGCGGCGCCGCCGAAAGCGAAACCAGCCTCCGGCGAAATCGGATCGCAATCGATAGCCTGGCATTACGTCCGCGGATCTGCCGCGACGTTAGCGAAATCGACACCTCGACGACTTTTCTCGGCAACAAGCTGCGCATTCCTGTGATGCTGGCGCCGATGGGCGGTATCCAGAATTTCTCGCCCAATGGCGCCAACGATGTCGATACCGCCGCCGAGGAATTTGGCTCCATCAATTTCGTATCGACCGTAACCGAGCCGAGTCTCGAAGCGGTGGCGGCGAATAGCCCTCACCCCAAATCCTTCCAGATATACGTTCGGGGCGACGACAACTGGATCAAGGATCTGTGCAAACGGATCGTGAAGGCGGGCTACCCGATGGTCACGCTGACCGTCGATTCATCGTTCTATGGAAACCGCGAGCGTCTCAACCCCTCACAGATGGCCCTCCGCCGAGTGGCGGCACGGGATTGGCAGAAAAAAATTACCTGGGACACGGTCAAAATGATCCAGGACACCATCGACGGACGGCCCTTGATCCTGAAGGGCATCCAGACAGCCGAGGATGCCGCGCTGGCCGTCGAGCATGATGTGAAGGCGATCTATATTTCCAACCATGGCGGCCGTCAGCTCGATCAGGTGCTCGGCAATATGGACATGCTGCCGGAAATCGTCGCGGCGGTGGACGGCAAAGCAGAGATCGTTGTCGACGGTGGATTTGCCCGCGGCACCGATATCATCAAGGCGTTGGCGATGGGCGCCGATGTTGCGGCTATAGGTAGGCTGCAGGCCTGGGCACTTGCCGCCGGCGGCGCGCCCGCTCTGGTGAAGTGTCTCGAGCTTCTCGAACGCGAGATAACCACGACGATGGGACTGATCGGCGTTACCAGCCTCGATCAGATCGATTCAAACTATGTCACCAAGGCCAAATGGGTACGCTTCCCCCATGAGCACAGCGCCTTCCCGCATGTCGGCGGACAAATTCTGTAATTCAGAAACCATTTCATCATCGGAGAAGACAATGAGTGACGACGTCAATTTCCAGACAAGCCATGACATGATCCTGATGGCGCGGCGCAACATGGTTCAGGATGCGTGGGACTATGTGTGCGGCGCTGCCGAAAGCGAGACCAGCCTCAGACGCAACCGCATGTCGATTGATTGCCTGGCGCTACGCCCGCGTATCTGCCGCGACGTCAGCGAGATCGATACGACCTGCATATTCCAGGGCAACAAGCTGCGCATTCCGGTGTTCCTCGCGCCTATGGGATCGATCCAGAATTTTTCGACCAACGGCGCGCTCGATGTCGATACCGCTGCCGAGGAGTTCGGCACGGTCAATTTTATCTCGACGGTCACCCAGCCCAGTCTTGAAGAAATCGCCGCGAACAGCCCGCATCCGAAGAACTTCCAGATTTATGTGCGCGGCGATGACCAGTGGATCAAGGATCTGCTGAAACGCGTCAAAGGCGCCGGTTATTCGTCGATTACCCTGACAGTGGATTCGGCGTTTTACGGCAACCGTGAACGGCTCAACCCGACCCAGCTCGCTTTGCGCCGTGTACCGTCTCGCGACTGGCAAAAGAAAATCACCTGGGACACCGTCAAGCTGATCCAGGATGAGATCGAGGGGCGTCCACTTTCGCTCAAGGGAATTCAGACCGGTGAAGATGCGGCGCTGGCGGTAGAGCATGGCGTCGATGCGGTCTATGTCTCGAACCATGGCGGTCGCCAGCTCGATCATGTCCTCGGCAATATCGACACCCTGCCCGAGATCGTCGCAGCGGTCGACGGCAAGGCCGACGTCGTGATCGATGGCGGCTTTACCCGCGGCACGGATGTCATCAAGGCACTGGCGCTGGGTGCCAAGGCAGTCGGCATCGGAAGATTACAGGCCTGGGCACTGGGAGCGGCCGGCGCGCCGGGGCTGGTGAAATGCCTCGAACTGCTGGAACGCGAAATTCAGACCACAATGGGGCTTATCGGCGTCACCAGTCTCGACCAGCTCAATTCCAGCTACGTCACGGAGGCGCCCTGGGTCAGACTGCCGCACGAACATAGCGCCTTCCCACATGCGGGCGGACAGATCCTCTGATCTGAATCTATTGTTTTGAGATTGAATGGGCGGGACTGGTTCCCGCCCTTTCTTTATCTGTCATTCGCCGCCGATGCCCGGTTCAAAAAATTGATCACCGGCGGCAACAATCCAGATGACAGCGGCAACATCGGCTTGAAATAGGTCGCGTAATTATCCTGTCGATCCACCGGCGCTGTTTTGAGGATGTGGTTCATGCCCTCGACCGCGACCAGCCGGATATCGTTCC
>JBLHKG010000058.1:0-8163 GCA_047619835.1 Alphaproteobacteria bacterium | reverse complement strand
GATGCCGTAACGGTGGCGCCTGGCCGGCTCCGAATTGTGATGCCATCGCTTTGCGTGCCACCGGTTAGCGCCCGGAAGCCATGGATTGTTCGCCCAGGAACAGGGAGGTACCCGGTTCTGGATGCTGTAGCACGAATTCTCGGCTTGTCGGGGGAGGATAGAGCGGCGAGTGATCGTTCTCGTTCTTTTCGGATTTTGACAATCTTTAGGGTCGCAGCCCGTGCCTTCTCTTCACGCAATTGTGTTTGCCTGGCGACAGCCTCGGTTTCTTTTCGATTGCGTCCCTCTTTTCGACGAGCGGCTTCTCTCTCCGTCCCCAGCCTGCTCACAAGGTCACGCAAGGAGCGCGCTTCGAGGCCGAGCTGAGCCGCTTTCTTCGCGGCTTTCCGGTGGGCGGACCGTGTGCCTTTCAGCGCGCGCGCCTTGCGTATGATCAGCGATTTCAGAACCGCTCTCTCCTGCTGCAGGGATTTGCGTTCCGTATCCAGCTCAAGGCGCGTGCCGGCCAGCGCGGTTCGGACTTCCGTCAACGCCTCAAGGTCGTGTGCGAGGGTGCGCGCACGAGCCGTTATGGCGGGAACTGTGCCGCGAAGCAGCAGCGCGCTGCGGATTGTATCGGCGGGCGCTGCCGGAAGGGCGATCAGCGCAGTCGGGGAATGCGTCGCGATTCTTTGCAGCGCTGCGATCAGGGAAGCGAGTTTGCCGCGCTGAGACCTTAACGACTCTTTTTTGGCATACTCGCGATTGCTCAAATCCGCGATTCTGTTTTCAATCTGGATTACTGTCGCCGCCCGGTCATGGGTTCGTGTGGCGACAGCGATCAGATGCTGGCGCAGGGCGCTGAGTTCAGCCTCCGATAGTTTGGCGTCACGAGCGAGTTTTATAGCCCGTTTGCTGGCATTTTTCAGTGCCCGTTCGGTCGAGAGAAGGGTTTCTTTCTTGGCCTTGGGCGCCGCAGGAGCATTCTGTGCCGACGCCGGAAACAGGGCCGCGGGCACGGACAGCAGTAAAGCCGCGGCAAATGCCGCAGTCAGGCCCTGCAGGCGGGCGCTAGGCCGACGCCGTTTCAGCTTCTTGTCTTTCGCTGGATGTGTTTTTTACCAGAAGCGAGCGTCCGGTCATCTGTTTGGGTCGTTCGAGACCCATAAGCTCCAGCAACGTGGGGGCAACATCTGCCAGGCGACCGTTCCGGATCGGGCATTCGGCGTCGGCGGTGCTGGTCAGGATTACCGGCACGACATTTGTAGTATGCGACGTCATTGGATCGCCGGTCTCCGGGTCAGTCATGGTTTCCGCGTTGCCGTGGTCGGCGGTGATCAGCAGCGCGCCTCCCGCCCCCCTGATTGCATGTTCGAGCCGCCCCAGACAGCTATCGACGGTTTCAATCGCTGTTATCGCCGCGCTCAGGATGCCCGTATGACCCACCATGTCCGGGTTGGCGTAATTGACGAAAATAAAATCGTACCGACCGGAGCCAATCGCTTCTACCAGCCGGTCGGTAACTTCGTGTGCCGACATCTCAGGCTGCAGGTCGTAGGTCCTCACCTTCGGCGACGGGATCAAAGCGCGGTCTTCGCCGGGGTAGGGAGTTTCCACCCCGCCATTGAAGAAAAAAGTGACGTGGGCGTATTTTTCGGTCTCAGCGATGCGAAATTGCCGGAGCCCCGCCTCAGCGATTATTTCCGGAAAGATGGCTTCCAGCGTCACCAGCGGGAAGATTGCATCCATCCACCCCGCCAGGGTGTCGGAATATTCCACCAGGCCAGCGGCCGAGGCGATTGAAACAGTCTTGCTGCGTTCGAAGCCTTCAAAGGCAGGGTCGAGCAGCGCCGTCAGGATTTCCCGCGCGCGATCCGACCGGAAATTGCCCATCAAGATGCCGTCGCCATCATTCATGCCGGCATAGTTGCCGATCACGGTGGGCAGCACGAATTCATCACCAATATCGGCAGCGTAGCTCGCCTCGATTGCTGTCACGGCATCGACGACCCTCTCGCCTGCCGCCGAAACGATTGTCTCGTAGGCTTGCGCCACACGCTCCCAGCGCTGGTCGCGGTCCATGGCGTAGAACCGGCCAGTGACGGTTTGGATGGTGACGCCTGGCATCCCGTCAAGCGCGCCGAGAAAAGTCTTCATGAATCCGTCGGCGCTACGTGGCGGTGTGTCGCGTCCGTCAAGGAACGCATGGATCGAAACCTGGACACCGGCGGCACTCACAATACCGGCGAGTGCGGCGATCTGGTCCAGATGAGAATGTACGCCGCCTGGCGAGATCAATCCCATCAGGTGGCAGGCGCCGCCGCTTGCCTTGAGCCTGTCGATGAACTCCGCCAATATCGCGTTCGACGGCAGAGAATTATCTTCAATTGCGGCATCTATACGACGGATGTCCTGATCGACGATCCGCCCGGCGCCAAGATTTAAATGACCTACTTCTGAATTACCCATCTGGCCGCCCGGTAGCCCGACATCGATGCCGCTCGTGTCGAGCAACGCGTGGGGCATGTCCCGCCACAACCTATCGAAATTGGGCGTCTCCGCCAGCCGTATGGCATTATCCTGATCGTCATCACGCCAGCCCCAGCCATCCATCACACAAAGCACGACGGGCCGCTGGCGGGGGGTAAAGGTCATTTTGCTCATCTGATTCCGTTATCGAGCGGTTTCAAGCCGGGTATCCACCTTTATATATTAGAATTATGGCCGTTGGGGTTACCAAATCAAAAATTAATGGCGCGATCCAAGCATTTTCCGCTTTGTCCTATCGCTGTACCATTCGTAAAAAAGAAGGGCTGCCTCACTGAGACAGCCCTTCCATTGTCAGACCGTGGCCCCTTATGAGGACCGGAAGCATCGTCCTAGGCGAAGCATAACTCCGCGGCGACAATCCAGGTCCTCGTGGCCAAAGGCCGTAAATGACAATGAGACACTAGATCACCTCCTTTCAATTGTTAAAAACCAGTGGCGACTATGACGCGCGGGATTCGGCGCCACAAGAGGTTTTATTCGCAAAATGTAAATTCATTTTACATGTTCCCGTCTGATTTTTTCTCGCGTTCGAGCAACGCCCGTTTGCGATCGACGCCCCAGCGGTATCCCGCAAGGGCGCTATCCTGGCGAACAACGCGGTGGCAGGGGATAGCGACAGCAATCCGGTTGGTCGCACAGGCGCGGGCCACTGCGCGGGCGGCTTTTGGCCGGCCAATCCGTAGCGCTAGCTCGGTATAGGTGATGATCGTTCCGGTCGGGATTTCGCGCAGCGCATCCCATACGCGCCGCTGAAAGGCAGTGCCTTGAATATCCAGCGGCAGATCGAGCCCTGCCGATGGCATTTCTATAAATGTGAGTAGAATTTTCAGCCATAATTTGAAAGCCGCATCGGCCGGTATCAGTTCGGCTTTCGGAAATATTTCCACGAGACGGTCCGCAAGCGCTGCTTCGGTTTCGCCAAATTCAATGGCGCAGATTCCGATCGCCGTGCCCGCCACGACAATTGGCCCGAGGCTGGATTTAGCGATCGCATAGCGGATGGATTCGCCAACGGCGCCCTGTCGATAGCTTGCGGGGGCCATGCCAAGCGTTTGTCCCATCGCGTCATAGCCACGGCTGGCCGAGCCGTACCCGGCCTCATAAATTGCGTCTGTCACAGTCGAGCCCTGCTTGAGCGCTGCTGCCAACCGCCGCGCGCGCGCCGATTTTGCGTATTGCTTGGGGCTTAACCCGACATGGGCCTTAAAGAGTTTCTGGAAATGTGATGGGCTGAGATGCGCATCCCGTGCCAGGCTGGTGAGAGATGGTTCCAGTTCCTCTGATTCCAGGCGACGACAGGCGGATGTTATTATGTCCGTGTATTCGCTGCTTCGTTGTTGGTCGGGTCGGCAACGTTTGCAGGGACGGAAACCAGCCGCCACAGCCTCAGCCGGCGAGCCGTAAAACGTGACATTGGATTTGTTCGGGCGGCGCGAACCACAGACCGGAACGCAGAAAATACCAGTTGTGCGTACCGCGTAGACGAAAATATCGCCGGGAAGGGCAGATTTATCCTGCACCGCCTGCCAACGCCGGTGACTTGTATCGTCCCAATGTTCTGGTGACGTTTTCAGGGGGGCTGCGGTTGTGTTTCTCATCGGTCCGGGCCTCAAATTTCGCCTGTGTCAGCGGCAATAGTCGTCAATAGTGCCGCGCCTCGCATCCCGCTTCCGGCGATTGAATTTTCAGTTTTTGCGCCTTTTATTGTGCAGGACGAAGCATATCGAACAGCGCCCCGGCATTGGGGATGTCCTCCAGGCGATTCACCGCTCCTATTAAATCGTCGATTTGCCCGGAGGATAGAATTTTACCGGCATAAATCCTGAATTTATCCTCGATCTGCTGCTGCGATAGCGGGTTTTCGGGGGCGCCCAGCGGATAATGGCACCTACCGGACAGGGTTTGCCCATCCCGTGTCGTGACCTCGGCGACGGCTTCACCGCCTTTGAGGCCTGGATCGGCCACGACTTCCACCTGTTCGGCCGCGAATTTGCGAAGCGTCGGGTCGTCGTAACAATTGGGCTCGAACTGGTCGAGGGTAACGGTGCGATCCCGTAAATACACAGAGGTGACGTAATGGGCCGACAGCAACGCCTCGAATTTGGCGGTGTAGGTCGAATATCCGCCATGCATGTTAAACGGTGTTTGACCGACGGAAATGCGTACCGACGCGACGTCGTCGAACGCGAAGTCATTCTCGTTGATCACCACGAACAGGGCGGTCAGTACATCCTGAAGTGCCGTTGCAGATGGCCACATCCGAAGCGCGATTTGCTGCAGCTCCCAGCGGGTCCCGAGATCGCCGGTCGCAAGGTCGATGCGTCCGCCCTCAGCATAGGTATTGTAAAGGCCTCCATCCGGTGCCGTCAGGAACTCCTTTGTCGCGACAAAATCCTGCTCGGCCAGCAGAGCCGCCATCAGACCCGAGAGAGCCGCGCGGCATTGGTGCCATTTGACGGTTGGCGTGCCCCAGGCCGCGAAGGTGCCTGCCGACTGGCTGCCGGCGAGACCGAAGGCCCGTGCCATTGTTTCGGCATCGAACCCGCGCAGCCGGCCCACGGCGGCAGCGCTGCCGAACGGCCCGATCACACCGGGACCATGCCAGCCTTTTTTCCGAAACACCGGATAATCGAGCCCGATGCCAATCCGCGTCGTGATCTCGAACCCGGCGGCAAGCGCGACCAGCAGATCGCGGCCCGAGACCGAATCGCGTTCGGCGATGGCGAGGGCGGGCGGGACGACCTCCGGCGTGATGTGGGTCAGGGTCGCGCGATGCACGTCGCACATGGTCACGGCGGTAATCAAATAGCCGTTGAGGATCGTCGCGCCTGCCATCGATCGCCGTCCGCCGCCGATCACGCTGGTCTCGTCGGATTGAGCAAGGGCCGACACCATGGCGTCGATCTGGCCGGTTTCTTCGCCCTGATGACCGGCCAGCGCACAGGCCAGCGCGTCGAGAAGCAGTGCCTTGGTGGCATTGCGCGTATCTGCCGGGATCGCGTCGTAGGTCAGGCCGGCGGCAAATGCCGCCAGAGTCGCGGTCGGGTCGGTTGTCGTCTCGGTCATCGTCTGGAATTCCTGGGCAATAAGTGGATTTGCAGAATAGCCCCGTAGGGGCCGCGCCTCTAGTACCGTTCACGTTGGCGCGGTAATCTTCTGCTTGGTGATTTAGGGAGGATAACAACCGTGCTGAGCGGCAAGGAATTTCTGGAAACCCTTCGCGACGGAAGACGCGTCTATATCGGCAGTGAACGCGTCGACGATGTGACCACGCATCCTGCGTTCAGGAATGCGGCGGCCTCGTTTGCGATGATCTATGACCGCAAGCAGGCGCCTGAAAACCGCGAGCTGATGGTGTGCGAGGAGGACGGCGAGGAATTTTCCACCTATTATCTGAAACCCCGCTCGCGCGAGGATCTTGAGCGGCGCTACGAGACCCATCGCCGAATCGCATCCTGGAGCTACGGCTTGCTCGGGCGCTCACCCGACAATTTCCCGAGCTATCTTGCCGGTCTGGCGACGCGGCCTGAGCTGTTCAACGAACTGCATGAGGGGTTTGGCGACAATCTTACCCGCTATTACCAGCGCGCAAGGCGCGACGATCTGTTTCTGACCCATACTGTTACCAATCCGCAGACCACCCGCCGGGGTGGACCGCTTGCGGAGGGGGCCGTGTCGCCGACATTGCGCGTCGTCAGCGAAGACGATGACGGCGTGGTGGTCAACGGGCTCAAGATGATCGGCACTTCGGCGATCTTCTGCCATGAGGCCTGGGTCGGCAATCTGCAGCCGGTGCCGGAGGGGCATGAGGACGAGACCATTACCTGCGCGATCCCACTCAACGCCGAGGGGGTGTCGATCTGGTCGCGTAAACCCTATGAGAAATTCGCCAACAGCGAATTCGACATGCCGCTCAGCTGGCGGTTCGATGAAACCGATGCTGCCGTATTGTTCGAAAATGTGAAGGTGCCGTGGGAGAACGTCTTTCTCCACAATAATGTCGAGATGACCCGGGCGATCTACGTGATGACGCCGGGCCATTCGCTGGCCAATCATCAGGCCAATATACGGTTTTTGGAAAAGTTGAAGTTGACGGTCGCGGTCGCCTATACAGTCTGCAAGGCGAACAAGGTCGATCAGATCCCCGCGGTTCAGGGCATTCTGGGCGAACTCGCCGCCAAGCTGGCTGCCCTTGAAGGGCTGCTCATGGGGCAGCTCTATTCCTGCGAGGAAATGGTGCCGGGGTCGGGCTATATGACAGTAAACCGGCGCTATATGTATGCGGCGCTGCACTGGTGCACCAATCACCATTCGGAAATCTGCGACACGGTACGCGAGCTGCTCGGTGGCGGACCTATCCAGATGCCGGCGGATTCATCCGTATTGGCCGATCCAGAGCTGTACCCGAAATTCGAGACCTACTGGTCGACCCCCGGTCAGTCCGCCAAGGACCGGATGAAGCTGCTGCGGCTTGCCTGGGATCTGCTGAATTCGGAATTTGCCGGTCGCCACGCGCAATATGAAAAATTCTATGCCGGCCCCGGCTTCGTCATGGATGCCTACAGCTTCTTCAACTGCCCGTGGGAGGAGCTGGAGGGGATCGTTACGGGGTTGCTGGCGAGCTATGATGCGGAGACGGTGCCAGGAGTGATCCATGGGTGAGAGCCACAGCTCGGCGGATCGCCGGGCAATGTATAACGGCAACAGGTTCAAGATTGGCCTGTTCGGGCCCAACTGTTCGTCGGGCCGCGCCGTTACGAAAGTGCCTGAGCGCTGGTCCGGAAACTGGGAGGATAATCTCGCCCTCGCCCATATGGCGGACGAGGCGGGGATAGACTTCCTACTGCCCATCGGTCGCTGGAAGGGCTATGGCGGCGATACCAACTATCAGGGCGAAACCTTTGAGACGGTGACCTGGGCGACTGGTTTGCTCGCCGCGACCAAACGCATCACCGTCTTCGCCACGGTGCACGCGCCATTGTTTCCCCCGGTCATCGCCGCCAAGCAGTTCGTCACCGCCGACCATATCGGTAAGGGACGGTTTGCCCTCAATATTGTGTGCGGCTGGAACGAAGGCGAGTTCCGGATGTTCGGCGCAACACGGGGCGAGCACGATGCCCGCTACGAATTTGGCCAGGAGTGGATCGACGTTCTTCGCATGATGTGGGAGCGCAACGAGCCGTTCGATTTTCACGGCAAGCATCTGAAACTCGAAACGGTACGCTCCGACCCCAAACCTTATGGCGGCACACAACCGCTGATTATGAATGCCGGCGCCTCGCCCAACGGTCAGGCCTTTGCGATCCGGAACTGCGATGCCCTGTTCTCATCGCCGCGCGGCAGCGGCTCGGTCCAGCTGCTCACCGAATCCGTGGATCGGGTCAAGGGTCTCGCTGCCGCGGAGGGCCGGGAAATCGATGTATATTCGGTTGGCGTCATTACCTGCCGTCCAACCATGGCGGAGGCCGTGGATTATCACCGCCACTGCATCATCGAGGAAGCGGACTGGAATGCGGTGGACAGTATCCTCGCGATGAAGGATGTCAGCCCCGAAACTGTCGGCGAAGAAGAATTCCAGCGGCGCCGCAGCCATCAGGCGCACGGGATGGGCGGCATCCCCATCGTTGGCGACCC